>CAUYTY010000196.1 GCA_963575655.1 Gammaproteobacteria bacterium
GTCAATCTCGGGCTTGCTTTCACAAGCCTCGGGCTTTAGCCCGGGGTGATTGACAAATCGTTGTGGCTTGATAAGTCGTGATAATCAAGTTGCCAACGATAGGCCTCGGGTCGCATTCTATCGTAGACACCTCGATTGAAACCAAATAGTTATGGGGATAGCTCGCGGGACCTTGACCACGTTACAACTAAGGGACAAGACTTCCCCAACGGTCTGATTACCTCCTTGCCCAGTAAAAAGGTAGGGACTTCCTGGAGATTTCGGAGACTTTGATGACAACCCAAACCCAAGTTCTGAGCGTCCTCCGAGCTACGTTCAGGAATTTGCTCGCCAATGGTCTGGGGGCGCCACTTTTGTTGATGGGAATGCTCTCCATGATGGTGCTGCCGATGGCGCCCTTCATGTTGGACATATTCTTTACCTTTAACCTCGCCCTATCGCTCATCGTTCTGATGGCCACGGTGTACATCCAGCGCCCAATGGAATTCGCTGCCTTCCCAACGGTGCTACTGGTAACTACCCTTCTGAGACTATCCCTTAACATAGCCTCTACCCGTGTCGTTTTGCTCGAAGGCCATGCCGGTCCAGGGGCTGCGGGTCAGGTTATCCAGGCCTTTGGTGACTTTGTGGTGGGCGGTAACTTTGCGGTTGGCTTGGTGGTGTTTGCGATACTTATCATCATCAATTTTGCGGTAGTAACCAAAGGTGCCGGTCGTATCTCTGAGGTGAGTGCCCGTTTTACCCTTGATGCCATGCCCGGCAAGCAGATGGCTATCGATGCTGACCTCAATGCCGGCATCATCAACCAAGATGAGGCCCGCACCCGACGCTCGGAGGTGATGCAGGAGTCTGATTTCTATGGGTCTATGGATGGCGCCAGCAAGTTCGTGCGTGGCGATGCTGTGGCGGGTATTTTGATTCTGTTCATCAACGTTTTGGGTGGATTGACCGTGGGCGTGTTGCAACATGGCCTGGGTGCGGCTGAGGCTGCCCGTATCTATACCCTACTGACCGTTGGTGATGGTTTGGTGGCGCAGATCCCCTCGTTAATGTTGTCCACCGCTGCGGCCATTATGGTGACCCGCGTCTCCGCCGCTCAGGATATGGGGCAAGCGGTGACCTCACAACTCTTCCGCGACCCGCGGGCGTTGGGAATGACCGCTGGCATCATCGGGATTATGGGTATGATCCCGGGGATGCCCAATGTGGCTTTTCTATCCCTGGCGCTGCTTGCCGGGGTTGGTACCTGGTGGTTGGTGTATCGGCGTGATGCGGTAACCGAGGCAGAACGGACCACAGCAGGCGCGGCGGCCCCTTCCTCTGCCGCCCAACAGCAACAACAACCCCAAGAGCAGAAGGAGCTGTCCTGGGACGACGTAGTACAGGTGGATCTGATCGGGCTAGAGGTGGGCTATCGCCTGATTCCTTTGGTCGACAAGAATCAGGGCGGGCAACTCATGAAGCGTATCAAGGGGGTACGCAAGAAACTGTCTCAAGACCTTGGTTTCTTGGTCCCCGCTGTCCACATCCGCGACAACCTCGACCTGCCCCCTGGTACCTATCGCATCACTCTGCTTGGCGTCACGGAAGGCGAGGCGGAGATCTATCCCGAGCGTGACATGGCCATTAATCCTGGCAAGGTTTACGGACACCTCCCTGGTATCGAGACCAAAGACCCTGCCTTCGGTTTGGATGCCGTGTGGATCGAGGCCAGCCAGCGAGATCAGGCCCAGGTCATGGGTTATACCCTGGTCGACGCCTCGACGGTGGTGGCCACTCATCTCTCCCAGATCCTCCAAGACCACTCCCACGAACTCCTCGGCCGCGAGGAGGTGCAACAAATTCTGGATAAGCTCAAGGGTTCTTTTCCAAAATTGGTCGAAGACCTCGTCGCAACTCTGCCCCTTGGAATCACCCAAAAAATCCTGCAAAACCTACTGGAGGAGCGTATCTCCCTGCGTGATATGCGTACCATCGCCGAGACCTTGGCATCCAGTGGGGCACGTGACCCGGCCTCCCTTACTGCCGCAGTACGTGTTGCCCTGGGACGCTCGATTGTTCAGAACATCACTGGCGTGACCAAGGAGCTACCGGTCATCACCCTTGACCCGGCACTGGAACAACTGCTCCACCAGATCATGCAGTCGGCAGGAGAGGCGGGGCCGGTGTTGGAACCAGGATTGGCCGAACGGATCCACAAAGCTTTAGCCGAGAGTACCAACCGCCAGGAAGTACTTGGGCAGCCGTCAATTTTGCTGGTATCTGCGATTCTTCGGCCCTGGTTCTCGCGCTTTGTACGTAATAGTATCCCGACTCTACATGTGCTTTCCTACCACGAAGTCCCAGAGGATCGACAGATCCGAATTGTATCCGCAGTAGGTAGAGGGTAACTAGCTATAAAATAGTCTTTCAAAAGAGAAGGATTTTCAGGATAATAGGGGAATCCTCGGCTGATTCAGAGACCACTTGGTGTTGGCGATAGTGCCGGGGACACACACGGTGTAGCGCTACCACCAATGTGGTTGAAGATTACAAACGTATCGGTGGAAGGACTGATTTTGGCTTTAGCGAATCATGCCTGAACAATTCATGCGTGGACGAGTGAATTTTCTTTCTAGCCTTATCCGCTGGGCCAAGGTAAGGCGCCACCAGATGTTCGGGACTGTTTTTATTCTCTTCGGGAGGTTAACCTGTGTTTCAAAACATTAAAATTCGCAACAAAATCATTATTGCCGTTGCCGTTATCTTAGTTATTACGTTGTCGGCCGTAACCCTGATCATTTCGACTAAATCAGGACTTTGGTTTAGTGAAGAAGCAGAAGCAAAGTTAAACACCGCTGCCAAAGTTGTCTTGGCTGATATCGAGAGTAGATTTGAAAAAATGGACAGAGATGTCTGCATGATCTCGGAAGAAGATTCTGTTATCTCTCCAACCAGTACCATCAATAATATCATCAAAGACGATCCTAGCCATGCTTTTGATGCCACCCAGTTCGAGTTGACCAAGAGTTTGGCGCTCCATTTCAGAAAGATTAGTGATACTCGTCGTGGTTTTCACATAATTCGGATCTATGACGCCAATGCCAATCTGATTGCCTTCTATGATAAGGTCCATCGCCTGACTGGTTGGTACCGGGGAAACGGCAAATTTGCGGGCTTAAAGGGAAATAACAAATCATTAGAAGATACGCCTCCTCCTGAATATGTTGATATGCGTTATCCTGGTGTACTTCCCAAAGATCACACCACGAGTTTTAACGTTATCGGGGATCATCTGGAAATTAGTGCCCATGCACTGGTGTACGAGAAGATTTCTGGTCTATCGATATTGGTCGGACTGGTTGTGGTCGATACCTTTTTTGACGACCAGTATGCTGAGATAATGTCGACACTACTCAATTCTCAAATTAATTTCTTCCTCGGTCAGGATTATGAGGCGGGAGTAATCAAAGACTATACGAAGCTCTCTTCTGAGTCCTATCAGGCATTACAGGCGAGCTACTCGGTTAATGGGCAAAACGAATCCAAACCGCTTAATCGTTCTACCACCGTCAATAATAAAGATTATTACGAAGAGATTTTTCCTTTCGGAAAAGACGGTAAGGTTATTGGGGCAATGTCTATTTTGTATTCAAAGGAATATGCGACAGCAAAGCAAATGGACGCCGTGGTACTACTGTCAATTCTTGCAGTACTGTCTTTTTTGATCGGAATCGGAGTAGCGGTGGTATTTTCCCACGCCATTACTGTACCGATCCGCGAGGCTGTAAACGTCTCAAATCGTTTGGCCGAGGGTGATTTAATGGTAGTTATTGAGGCTCAGAGCCAGGATGAAACGGGGCAACTCCTCGGCGCCATGAGGAATATGGTTGAACATCTCAAGGATATTCTCAGTAGCGTCCGTCGCACCGCCGATGTCGTAGTATCGAGTAGCCGGCAACTATACGATCGATCACAAAGAATGACTGTGGGCCTAATCGGACAGGCTGATAAGGTGACCCAGCTTGCTACCGCCTCTACCGAAATGTCCCAGACCGTAATCGACATTGCCAAAAATGCAATGAGTATTGCCACCTCTGCTGCTGATGCTGTTGGTATTGCCAGGTCAGGTGAAAATATTGTCAAACAGTCCATTCACGAGGTTAATTCCATTGCGGATATGGTGCGTGAGGCCGCGCAGATGGTTAATTCACTCGGTAACCGCTCCCAGCAGGTTGGTGAGATCGTTGGGGTGATTAATGATGTTGCTGACCAGACCAATCTTCTCGCACTGAATGCCGCGATTGAGGCTGCTCGTGCTGGTGAAAGTGGCCGGGGTTTTGCTGTGGTTGCCGATGAGGTTAAGAAACTTGCGGAACGGACTGCCCAGGCCACTGCCGAGATCCGCAAAATGATTAAAGATATGCAGCATGAAGTCCATCGTACTGTGGATGCCATGGCGGAAGGGACGCGTCGGGTTGAAACAGGGGCAGAACTTTCCGGTCAAGCGGGTCTCGCCCTCAATAATATTGTCAGTAGCGTTACTGCGCTTCAATCCATGGTGGAGCATATTGCCGCAGCTACCGAGGAGATGTCCGTCGTTTCGGAACAGAGCAACCGTGACATTGTGGAAATCTCGACGATTTCCAACGAAGCAGTCTCTAATTTCGAGGAAATATCGCAATCGGCAGCAAATATGACCGAGCTGTCAGTTAAATTGGACAATAAGATAGGAAGATTCCGCATAAATGGCGGATAAGGTAACTCTCACGTAGGTTGGGTTATTGCATTTCGCAACCCAACCTTTTGTCTGTTTCCCTGCTCTTTCTCGTTGGAGGGGTAAATGGTTACGGAAGAGGAGGCGGGGGTGAGGTTCCCGATAATGTCTGTTACAAATCGGTTTGGTGGTGTTACATTTCTCGGAAATAACCGAGTGTGATATCCTCCGCCCTTCCTGCTCTCCCTTTGAGTTATTTCCCTTGATGCTACCATGACCTCCATGGATCGGATCTCCCCAAATCCCCTTGAGCCCGCCAACCTTCTTGGCGCCAATGGCCCGCTGGCCCGCCACATTCGGGGTTTTGCCCCCCGTTTTGCGCAGCAGGAAATGGCCGCAGCGGTGGCTAAGGCATTGGCGAAGCGCGGCGTGCTAATCTGTGAGGCCGGTACTGGTACCGGTAAAACCTACGCCTATCTGGTTCCTGCCTTACTCTCCGGGCAAAAGATCATTATCTCGACCGGGACCAAGAATCTTCAGGACCAACTCTTCCAGCGTGACTTGCCTTTAGTTCGCGATGCCCTCGGTGTGGGGAGCCGCATTGCCTTGCTGAAAGGGCGGAGCAATTATCTATGTCTACATCGCCTTGAGATAATGACTGGTGACGTCCGTCTCCACAGTCGCGAGGCTACTTTCCATCTTGCTAGGGTTCAGGCCTGGGCTAAGCACACGCGTAGCGGCGATGTGGCGGAGGTAAATGTCCCAGAGGACGCGAGCATCTGGCCGTTTGTTACCTCCACGGTTGATAATTGTCTTGGCCAAGACTGTGCAAGACTCTCCGATTGTTTTTTGGTACAGGCGCGTCGTGCCGCCCAAGAATCAGATCTGGTGATAATCAACCATTATCTGCTGATGGCCGATATTGCCCTACGTGGTGCGGAGGTGGGTGAACTACTGCCGGCAGCAGATGCCTTTATTCTTGACGAGGCCCATCAACTCCCCGATATTGCAACGCAATTCCTGGGAATCTCGCTGAGCGACCGCCAACTCCAGGAATTGGTCCGCGATACGATCGAGGAACAGGTTAAAGAAGCGCCGGAAATGTATCAAATCCGAGTTGCGGCAGAATTGGTATCGATGGCCGTTAAGGATCTACGTTTGGCCTTCGGTGAGGAGGGGCGTCGTGCTGCTTGGCGTGAGACAGCCAATTGTATCGAACTAGCACCGGCGATTACTACCGTTGCTAAGATGTTGGACAGCCTTGCCATATTTCTAGGACAAGTTAAAGAACGCGGTAAGGGCTTGGATAATTGCTACCGGCGAACTCTCGATCTCAAGAATTGTCTGGACAAAGTGGGAGGAGAAACGCCACAGGATCATATCCATTGGTTCGAAACTTTTAAGACCCACTTTACCTTGCACCTTACTCCCTTGGAGATCTCTCAAACCTTTCAGGCACGCATGACGGTACGTCCTACCGCTTGGGTTTTCACCTCGGCGACCCTCGCGGTAGGTAAAAAGTTTGATCACTTTACCCATCGCCTCGGTATCCAGGGGGCTGTAGAGAAACGCTGGGAGAGTCCCTTCGACTTCAAACATCAAGCCCTTCTGTATTTCCCCCCAGATATGCCCGACCCCCGTGAGTCGAATTTCGGTGCTGTTTTTGTTGAACAGGCCTTGCAAGTACTTGATGCCTCCCAAGGGCGAGCTTTTTTACTTTTTACCAGCCACCGTGCCCTCCAAGAGGCCGCTGAGCGCCTCACGGGGAGATTATCCTATCCAATGCTGGTGCAAGGCACCGCTCCTCGAGCGGATCTATTGGATCGTTTTCGTAGTCTCGGTAACGCGGTATTACTCGGTACCAGCTCTTTCTGGGAGGGGGTTGATGTGCGGGGCGAGGCTCTTTCCTGTGTCATTATCGATAAACTCCCATTTGCCTCTCCCTCCGATCCAGTGTTCGAGGCGCGGATTGACGCATTGCGCCGCTCGGGAGGTAATCCCTTTCAAGAGTTTCAACTTCCACAGGCGGTCATTACCCTCAAGCAAGGGGTGGGACGCCTTATCCGTGATGTTACTGACCGTGGTGTGATGGTCTTGTGCGACCCGCGTCTGATGACAAAATCCTATGGTAAAGTCTTTCTGGATAGTTTGCCACCGATGGCTAGAACCAATAAATTGGCCGTTGTGCAATACTTTTTCTCGGTGGGGGCGTAGTTTTCTAGGTTATGTTATCGGGCAGTAGTCATTTATCTTCCGTGGATTTCTCCCTAATTTCTTCCAGGCGATTTCGGAGGTAGTGGACGTGGACACGCATTGAATAATATTCACCCGCGAACATGATCGGAACCGAGAACTTGGATAGTTCATTCTCGTGTTTTATAAGTTGTTCGATGTCTGCATCCAAGGTGTTAATGACGGTACCTTTGGCAATTCGGTCGTCGATATCCATGAGGAGACGATATTTGGCAGATATTTTCCGGGTAATCTTCCAGCGATATGCAGGCAGGGCCAGTTTTATTAAAGGGACGGCCAAGGTTACGAGTGGAATGGCCATAATCCAGAGGCGGTTGATAGTATTAGCAACCCAGAACGGCAAGACTTTATGGAAGAAGGAGGGTCCTTCCTCATGAAACTGTTCTGCCTCATGTAGCAGGGGAAATGTGACACCTTTTGGGGAGGGAAATTCATTTGGTTTTTCCAACCAGCCACCTTGCTCCTGGAGTTTACGGCAGGTTTGAAGAATCAATACGGCAATATCTCCGTTGAGATCATCACGACAAATCAAGGTTGCCCTTGGTGAGATCAACGTAACATCGGTAGGTGGATAGTCGTTTTCAAGGTCGAGCAGCCCTTCGTTAATAGTTACGGTGGACAGGTGGGGTAAACGGCTGATATGGGCCTGGATACGTCCTAGCGGAAAGATGCTCAAATTCGGATCGGCCATGAGTGCATGTAGATCCGGATTTGGTTTTTGTGGATCGCTTACGTCATTGACCGGCGCCACCAGAAATATTGCCTGAACTTCGTTTCTCTGAAGTGCAGGAACACCTTCCTTAAATCCAATCGGTACCCAACTGGTCTCTGGAATATGACTTTCTCGTAACAATAGCTTGGATAATACTTGAGTGCCCGAGCCGTCCTTGCCAATGGCCACCTTCATGTGTTTTAGATCAGCAAAGCTATTCATATTGGCCTCCTTGCGATAGAAGATCCAAAACGGCTCGTAAAAAAGGCTACCCAATCCACGAATGCTCTTTTTGTCTCCCGTGTAAAAACGTTCGGCGCCGCCTTGACCAAAGGCAACACTGACGGAGCTATTCGGATCGGAAAGAAGATTAAGATTCTCGATGGTGCCTGCCGAGAGACGTAGGTTAACGCGTAACCCTTGTTGTTCGAGGGCGGCTTTTAGTTGCCGCCCGAAACGGTGGTAGCCTGCGTATTCCGAACCGGTAGCAATGGTGATTTCTCGCGGAGGTGGCGGCGTAACAAAGTGATATGCCACCAGAAAGCCTACCAATACAATTAACAGCGCCCACCAATTATATCTGATCATTCCCATCAGAAGTGTGGTCAAGGTTTTCGAGGTGTTGCTCATTGTTTCTTATCTGTATAGATGTAGCGGATATTAACTATTGGTTGTGTTTGTGGTCAACACGAATGGAAGATGTTTTAATTCGAATCTGGACTGAATCCAAAAGCAGCCCCAACCTTTAATCGGGATTAGGTGTAGCGATACGGCTACCTATCCAATATTCCCGTTGCCCCCCACTTAAGTAGCAGAAAGCCATGACAGAGCCCTATTATAGATATCACGTTTTTTTCTGCACCAATCTTCGTGAGGAAGGAATACCGTGTTGTGGTAGATGCGATGCCCAAGCGTTGCGTGACTATACCAAACAACGAGTCAAGGCCCTGGAGCCAGTTCTTTCAGGTAAGGTGCGTATCAATAGTGCCGGTTGTCTTGATCGTTGTTCCGCAGGACCGGTCTTGGTTATCTATCCCGAGGGGACTTGGTATACCTACGTGGATCGAGAAGACATCGACGAAATTATCGATGAGCATATCGTACACGGTCATGTAGTTGCACGGCTGAAGATTTGAGTTTGGTTACCAGCGTAAAGCCGAGTAGGCTACACATTGTGCGTCTACTCGGCTTGAACCTTATTAAGGTGTTAGACCGCTACGTAGGGGGAGATGTACCGTGAAACGAGCGCCTGGAGGGTCTTTCAGATTGCTGGCTTCTACCAGGCCACCATGGAATTCAGTAATGAGGCGCACGATATAGAGGCCGATTCCCAAATGAGGCTCATTGCCACGCTGAGTTCGAATCGAGACCATCGATTCAAATAAGCGCCCCCCCATTTGTGCGGGTAGTCGTGTACCGTAATTTGTTACAGATAAGAGGGCATGGGTGCGTCCCGATACCAATTGGATCTGAATCGGGGCATCGCCGCTACTGAAGTCCACGGCGTTGGAGATAAGTTTGTCGAGCATCTGGGCAACAAGTTCAGGAACTCCATGTATCTGTACCGTCCCAGCCGATAATTCTAAAGAGAAGGTCTTATGGGGATAGATCCCCCGATATCCTTCTACGCAGCCTGATACTACCTCTTCGAGTCCGAAGTTTTCGGTCTCTGCCCGTTGTAGCACCTGTTCTAAGCGTGATGCCTCACTCATGCAGGCAATAATCGAGGAAAGACGGACCACGCCTTCGCGTGCACGGCGGGTGTAGATCGCAGCCTCCTCCGATACTGGCTGCATCTCTAGGTTTTCCAGCGAAGATTTGACCACAGCAAGTGGTGTGCGTAATTCGTGGGAGAGTCGGCCGGCCATAGCCTCCAGATAGCGGGTGTACTGGCCAATCCGATCTAATAGCGTAGAAAAGCTGCGTGCGAGGTCACCCACTTCGTCTGAGGCGAAGGATCCGGTAATTCGTCCCTGTACCCGCCCGTCAGGACCGATGGCACGCTCTGCCTCGTCGCGCAGGCGGCGGATCCGACTGGAAAAACGTGACGCGAAGATGAGCAAGGCCACCGTGGCGGTGAGAAACACGATCAACGTGACGTTAAATAGGTTCTCCAATACCCGATTTTGCAGACTCAGTATGGTGTTACTGGTCTCTTCTACCACCACGGCCCCGCTCACAGTCTCCTCGGTATGTACCGGGTGGGCGGCGGATAGGATGGCCGTATGCCGATCCGGGAGTTGGCGCCAACGAGTCTGGGGTGCACCGGCGAGTGCTGCCTCGATCTCTTGTCCCTCCAAGCGTGCCGCGCCTGAGAGATCGTCGTCAAAGCTCGCGCTGGGTTGCGGAAGGATGAGTCGATACAGTGTGTGCATCAACACGGCGGTGGAGCTGCGGGGCTGTTCGTGGGGGGGGAGGTCATCTTGAAGACTCCCGGCCAGTGCCAATACCCGCTTGTCGTGATCCACGACCCACATGCGCTCGGTGCCTCGCTCTAGGTCCTTGAGGATGGTCTCGATCTCGGGGGAGGGCACGATCACCACCCCCAGTTCCTCGATCCGCCGCGTACCTGCGGTACCGATGATTGTGTTGATCTCGCGCGTCTCTGAGTTGTCGACATCCGCAATCGCAAAGGCGATACGCGACCCGACCATGGACATGGGGATGCGCAACTCGATGACATAGCCATTCGTGATCTCACGCCAGGCACCCTTGATGCGTACCTCCGGGCGGACCGGCAGAGGATTGGTGGGACTGTCCGGCATCAGATGGGCATTCACCCAACCTGGGACCTGAGTTGCAAGCCGGTAGCGATAGAACTTTCCGTCCGCGCCCTGGAGTGCGATCTGTAGGTGGTCACACTGATCGATGCGATAGCTTTTGGGTGCTCGATAGACCACCTTGTCGTCAGTCACAATGAAGACGGTGTATAGGTAACGCTCGTAAGTCCCGATAATCTGGCGGAAAGATAGGGAGCTAGGGTTATAACTTCCCTTACTTTCCAACACGTTGTCGGCGGCGTAGGTATGGGCCTGTGCTAGGTAGGGCTTCCAATCGTCCAGTTGTCCATCGAGCACAATTGAGCTGCGCAGGGTTGGGATGAACATCTCGCGTTCCGCCTGTGCGGAACGCAGTAGATCGGCGTGGTGCTGAAATAATTCGGGACGATTGTGAAGCACTGCGGCCACTGCTCGTGCTGTAGCCAGTAGGGCATTTTCCTGGCCCTGCTGTAGAAAGACCTCCATCTCACGCAGATATTCGTACCCTATCCATGGGATGGTAAGCACCGCCAGTGAAACCAGCAACAGCTTGAGGCGCAGGCTGATTAGTGGCCGCCGTCGCGAGGGTGTCACTACCGTTCGATTTTGGTCCGTGCTCCGTACGGTCGCGTCCCGCCGAGCTAGGCCTCCGCTTTCCATCGGTACCCCATCCCGTAGATCGTCTCAATGGAAGAGAAGTCGTCGTCCAGCAGTGTGAACTTGTGACGGACTCGCTTGATGTGGCTAGTGATGGTGCTGTCATCCACGACGATGTTGGCCTCGTGCATGAGTTGCTCACGATTCTTGACGTGCCCTGGAAAGCGCGCCAGGGCGTGAACTAGCCAAAACTCGGTGAGGGTTAGGTCTACTGGTTGGTTGCGCCAGCGTACCTGCATCCGATTCATATCCAAGGTCAGTGGACCACGGTTGAGCAGCGTCTCGCGTGTTGGTGGTGCGCGGAGGGCGTCCATGCGTCGAAACAGCGCGGCAATTCGCGCCCCTAGATGAGGCAGGCTGATGTCTTTGGTGAGGTAGTCATCTGCCCCCAGGCGTAGCCCGGAGATGGTATCAAATTCACTATCGCGAGCGGTCAGAAAAATGATGGGGAGTGTCGCGGACATGGCCCGTAGCTCGCGACACAGCTCGAATCCGCCCTCGATTTCATCCTCCAACCCAATGTCCAGGATCGCGAGGTCAGGCAGTCGAGCACGGAAGGATGCCAGTGCCTCGATGCGAGTACCGAAGGTCACTACTTCATAACCTTGGCGGCGCAGGACATCAGCGTAGTTTTCCCGGATGGATGGTTCGTCTTCGACGATAGCGATCTTGCGTTTCACAGGACACCTCAGGGATATACCCAACTAAAACATATTAACCCAACATCCTCCCGTGGGCAGCCACGTCCACGGGCAGATTTTCGACATATTTCATCATCCCATGGCCAGATGTCCTCAATGTCCTTGCCATTGACAAGGGGTTTACTATGCATCGTATCTCTGTTTGGATTCATCGTACGGACGCTGCCTCCCCGGCAAGAGGGGAACCCACCAAAACTACCCCTGTCTGCATCGTCCGATGGGGAGGAGTGAAACGATGAGGACTGTGAACCAAGAACGGATGTCGATGCAAGGTCGTAGACTCTATCCCCAGGGTCTGCTAGGAGAAATGGTACTGGGGGTGTTGGCGAGCATGATTATTGGTATTGGTTTCAGTATTTTGGCGGGAGCCTTCGTACTGATTTTGGCCGGTGGACGGGTAGAGTCGGTCTCTTCCTCCGATCTGATGGGAACTACCTTCACTCAGGTCTCCCAGCGACGGATCGTTTTACCGCACGAATAGCAAGATAATAAATCCATATTCTCCTATTCCTGAAAGTGTCCGTCGAGATCTCCCGCTTCCTCTCCTAGTAAGATGGGGGAAGGGGCGGAGGCTGAGATTCTTGATGGTTGCGAGTAGGGGTTGGTGATAAGCAATAAATATACCATCTCGTTGGTCACAACGCTGTCGATCCCTCCGGTTATTGGTTAATAACTGATGTATGGAAGGTAATTTTCCCCTAACCCAGGAGTACTAGTCCCTGGGCGGTCGCTGCTGCCTGATGCTCTGTGATAACATTGGCATCTGCTGGGAACTCTTCAAACACCCGCAACCGTTCACCCCGTTATGTCGTTATGGTCGGAGGAGTTTTTCATGATGTCTTAATGGCCTTAATGTCTGTATCTTGCCTTTTAAGTCTTTCTTGAGTTTTTCTCCCTGTCCCCGGTTGGTCGATCCCTACTTGATGAACGCTATTGCCAAGGAAGTCCTCCCCGTCAATATCGAGGAGGAAATGAAACAGTCGTATCTGGATTATGCCATGAGCGTAATTATTGGGCGCGCCTTGCCCGATGTTCGCGATGGCCTCAAACCAGTACATCGGCGTGTATTGTTCGCCATGCACGAATTGGGCAATGACTGGAATCGAGCCTATAAAAAATCTGCCCGCGTAGTCGGTGATGTGATTGGTAAATATCACCCACATGGTGACGTAGCCGTATACGATACGATTGTGCGTATGGCGCAACCGTTCTCGTTACGCTACATGTTGGTTGATGGGCAAGGAAACTTCGGTTCGGTAGACGGTGACCCGCCTGCGGCGATGCGTTATACCGAGATCCGCATGTCGCGGATCGCCCATGAATTGCTCGCGGATATCGAGAAAGAGACGGTAGATTTCGTCCCTAACTACGATGAATCCGAACACGAGCCCACCGTTTTACCCACGCGCGTCCCGAATTTATTGGTCAATGGATCATCGGGGATTGCCGTGGGTATGGCCACCAATATTCCGCCTCACAATCTAGGCGAGGTGATCGACGCTTGCGTGGCATTGGTGGACAATCCAGAATGTACCCTGATTGATTTGATGCGTCATATCCCAGGGCCAGACTTTCCAACTGCGGCCTTTATCAATGGTGCAGCGGGTATTCGTGAGGCCTATACCACCGGTCGGGGACGCATCTACATGCGTGCTCGTTCTCATGTGGAGGAAGCGGAAAAAGGCGCTGGCAAGCAGGCCATTATCGTCACCGAATTGCCCTACCAGGTGAACAAGGCGCGGTTATTGGAGAAGATTGCCGAGTTGGTCAAGGAGCGTCATATCGAGGGGATTACGGCGCTACGTGATGAATCTGACAAGGATGGGATGAGGGTTGTCATCGAATTACGTCGTGGTGAAGTACCCGAGGTGGTGCTCAACAACCTCTACCAACACACCAATATGCAGTCTGTCTTCGGTATTAACATGGTGGCGTTGGTAGATGGGCAACCGCATACGCTCACTCTCAAGCAGATCATTGAGGCCTTCCTGCGTCATCGGCGCGAGGTAGTGACCCGTCGCACCATCTATGAGCTACGCAAGGCCCGCGAACGTGCCCACCTCTTGGAAGGGTTGGCGGTGGCGTTGGCCAACATTGACCCAATTATTGCCCTCATCAAAGCGGCACCCAATCCGGCCGAGGCGAAGCTTGCCCTAACCTCTCATCCCTGGCCTGCCGGGGGAGTGGTGCAGATGCTCGAACGCGCCGGGGCTGGTGCCTCGCGTCCCCAGGGGTTACCAGCAGAATTAGGACTCAACTCTACCGGTTACCAACTCTCGGAGTCTCAGGCCCAGGCGATCTTGGACCTGCGTCTGCACCGCCTTACCGGGCTTGAGCAGGACAAAATTCTGGAGGAGTATCGGCAACTCTTGGAGATCATCGCGGGCCTGTTGGCGATCCTCGGTAGTACCGAGCGACTCATGGCAGTGATTCGCGAAGAATTGTTGGTCATCCGTGGGCAATTCTCCGACCCCCGTCGTACCGAGATCCAGCTCAACCAACAGGATCTCACCATGGAGGATTTGATCACCGAGGAAGATGTGGTGGTCACTTTCTCCCACACCGGTTATGTCAAATACCAATCCCTGAACCTGTATCGCGCTCAACGTCGTGGCGGGAAGGGGCGGGCTGCGGCCAACGTCAAGGAAGAGGACTTCATCGATAAATTATTTGTGGCCAATACCCATGACACCTTGGTGTGTTTCTCCAGTCGAGGTAAGGTCTATTGGGTCAAGGTCTACCAACTCCCGCAGGCCGGGCCGGGGGGGCGCGGTAAGCCGATCGTCAATCTCCTGCCCCTGGAAGAAGACGAGCGTATCAATGCAATACTGCCGATTCGGGATTATACCGAGGGGAAATACGTCTTCATGGCCACCCAGCAAGGCGTGGTAAAGAAGCTTCCCCTTGCTGAGATCTCTCACCCAAGGGCAGCGGGCCTGAACGTCGTGGTTCTGCGTGAAGGTGATCGCCTGATCGGGGTGGAACTAACCGACGGATCTCGCGAGATGATGCTCTTTGCCAGTGATGGTAAGGCGGTACGCTTTCCCGAGGAGAATGTGCGCTCGACGGGTCGAACTGCCATGGGGGTGCGTGGAATCAATCTCCAGGAAGGCAGCCAAGTGATTGCCCTGATGGTGGTCGGAGAGGGGTGTGTGCTCACCGTCACCGAAAATGGTTACGGTAAGCGCACTTCCATTGAGGAGTATCGTGCCACGTCGCGGGGAAAGATGGGGGTTATTTCTATCCAGACCAGTGAACGCAATGGATCGGTAGTGGGGGCGATCTTGGTCCAGGAGGAAGATGAGATCATGCTTATTACCAATGCAGGGACCTTGGTGCGGACTCGGGTTGCCGAGATTCCTTCGGTCGGACGCTATGCCCAAGGGGTAAAACTCATTAGCCTCAGCGACGATGCTCGACTGGTTGGAATTGAGCGAATTGCTGAGCAGGATGAGTCCGCAGCGAGTGGGGTGACCCCAATCGTTGTTGATACCGTCGAAACATCGAAAGGCGAGGTTCCGGTTACTAGTGAGATGTCCGCTGACGAAGCTTTGATTGACGAAATTCCGGTTAACGAGGTTCCCGCTGGGGAGGTTCCGGTCAATAATGGGGATGATAAATTGGTCTGACGGTAGTTGTTTTATTCCCATTTCTACGAGATTTTAATCTGCGCGTCGGATCCAAGGATTAGAATAATCGTTCGTCCCCTCCCGCTGGAAGCGTGGAAGGGCAGTTACGAATTAGAATTCAGAGCCAAAAGACCTCAAGAACTTTGCTAACCAGAGATCTTCCTGAGGGTGTTGGTCTTACGCTAACCCAAGTTGCTACCTATGCGGTGAGAAACGAAAAAGCCCCTCTCCCTCCGGGAGAAGGGTTGGGTGAGGGCGGAAATTTGTTGATTTGTCAGCATCACGTCCTCACCCCCGGTCCCTCTCTCGGGGGGAAAGGGGAGAAAAGCACGCTAGGTAGCAGCTTGAGTTACGCTCTAAGCAACTATTTCCTGCGGAGAAATTGAGAATGAAGCGTGTCTACAATTTTAGTGCCGGTCCGGCCATACTGCCTGAAGAGGTTTTGGAACGTGCCCGAGAGGAAATGCTAGATTGGCGTGGGAGTGGCATGTCGGTAATGGAAATGAGCCATCGTGGCAAAGAGTTCATGTCCATTGCCGAGCAAGCCGAGGCTGACCTGCGCGAGTTGTTGGCCATACCGACCAATTACAAGGTGCTATTTCTGCAAGGTGGCGCTAGTCTCCAATTTGCGATGGTGCCTCATAACCTGATGCGTGGTAAAGGCAAGGCCGACTATATCAATACCGGGGCCTGGTCTAAAAAAGCCATTACCGAAGGCAAGCTCTACGGCAAAGTCAATGTGGCGGCATCCTCCGCTGATGCCAATTTTACTAACATCCCGCCGTATGAAACCTGGAAACTTGACCCCGAGGCTGCCTATCTCCACTACACCCCCAATGAAACCATCGGTGGCGTAGAATTTCACTCTGTTCCCGATATTGGTGAGGTGCCGCTGGTCGTGGATATGTCTTCCACCCTATTGTCGCGGCCAGTGGATGTGAGTCGCTTTGGCGTAATCTATGCGGGTGCCCAGAAGAATATTGGCCCGGCAGGATTGGCGATTGTGATTATCCGCGAGGATCTGATCGGTCATGCACCGACGGGGTCACCAGCGATGATGGATTATAAGATCCACGCCGATAATCAATCGATGTACAACACCCCACCGACCTACACCTGGTATATCGCAGGGCTGGTCTTTGCGTGGCTCAAGGCCAAAGGCGGATTGGCGGGCATGGCCGAGATCAATCATCGTAAGGCCGAAAAACTCTACACCTATATCGATCACTCCGAGTTCTACAAGAATCCCGTAGACCGTGCCTGCCGCTCTTGGATGAATGTCCCCTTCACCCTTCCCAAGGAAGAAATGGATGCCGAATTCTTGGCTGGAACTAAAAAAGCAGGTTTGGTCTCCCTCAAAGGTCATCGTTTGGTAGGCGGAATGCGTGCGAGTCTCTACAACGCAATGCCAGAGGCTGGGGTAGATGCCCTCATCGAATACATGAGGAATTTTGCCGCTAGTCGTAATGGATAATCGGCTACCTACTTAACTTGCGATGTCTCGTTTTCCTGAGTAGTTAGCACCTGACTGGAAACCAAGCTTTCTCTCGTTCCCACGCCTCAGCGTCACTGCCATTAAATTAAGGGAGTCTCTCCTAAAACAAACAGTTACATCGTTCCCACGCGGAGCGTGGGAACGATGTAACTGTTTGTTATAAAACAGAAGTCCTTAACTTAATGGCTGTGACGCCTCAGCGTGGGAACGCAGATTTCGACGTCCCAGCGTCGCAGCTTGGTGGTAGTTTAGGTGCGAGTGGTGGATGTATACGGGAAATACGAGACGCTGGGGCGCGTCCCTGCCTGCGTTTGCCGTTTTTGATCATTGCTAATCAGTTTCTGAGGACACACTGGCATGTACAAGATCCTCACGCTAAATAATATCTCTGTATCGGGTCTTGAGCGATTTCCTCGTGATCGTTACGAGGTTGCCTCTGAGATTCAGCACCCCGATGCGATCCTGGTGCGATCCTTTAAAATGCATGGGATGGATATTCCCACCACACTCAGAGCAATTGGTCGGGCGGGGGCCGGGGTCAATAATATTCCCGTGGAGGAAATGAGTAAACGCGGTATTCCCGTATTTAACGCCCCAGGCGCCAACGCCAACGCGGTCAAGGAAATGGTGATCGCCGGGATGTTGCTTGCTAGCCGTAATCTCTGCCAGGCCTGGGATTTTGCCCGAAATTTAGAAGGAGACGATGCGACCCTTCACGAGAAAACCGAGCAGGGAAAAAAGCGCTTTGCAGGTTTTGAGTTGTCAGGACACACCCTGGGAGTTATCGGGCTAGGGGCGATCGGTATACGTGTGGCCAATGTGGCCATTGAGCTAGGGATGAATGTTCTGGGCTACGATCCATTGATTACGGTACAACGGGCCTGGCAGCTTTCTTCTCGGGTCCAGCAGACGCTATCCGTGGATGATTTATTGGGTCGTTCTAATTTTGTCACGATTCATGTCCCGCTTAACAGTGATACCCGTGGTTTGATTAATGCCAACCGGCTGCGTTTGATTGGGCGGAATGGGATACTCCTTAATTTTTCACGGGAAGGTATTGTAGACAATGCCGCAGTATGTGAGGCGATTCGTAAAAATCGGCTCTGGGCCTATGTCTGCGATTTTCCTAGCAATACACTCAAGGGCCAGGAACGAATTATTACCTTGCCGCACTTGGGCGCCTCCACCGCCGAGGCTGAGGACCATTGCGCGGTTATGGTTGCCGACCAGGTACGAGATTATCTGGAGAATGGCAACATCTTCAATTCTGTTAATTTCCCAGAAGTGGTTATGCCTCACACTCAAGGTTTCCGTCTGGGGGTTGCCAATGCCAATGTTCCTAATATGGTGGCGCAGATTTCTAGTGCCCTGGCGCGGGTTGGGCTCAATATTCTGGACATGGTCAACAAATCCCGCAATGACCTGGCCTACACCTTGGTAGATGTAGAAACTCCTATCCCCGAATCGGTGGTTGAGGAGATTTCTGCCATTTCTGGGGTGTTGGCGGTGCGTACGATCCCTTAGCGTATCAACGAATGAACGAAGACGCCCAACTACTGGAGATTCGTTCTCGAATCGACACGATCGACGAACGCCTTCAGGCCTTAATTAGCGAACGAGCCACCTGTGCGCAGGAAGTGGCGCGCATTAAACGTGCCACGGGGACGCTCACCGACTTCTACCGTCCTGAGCGGGAGGCGGAGATCCTGCGGCGGGTGATGGCTCGAAACACCGGTCCTCTTTCGTCCGAGGAGATGGCGCGACTATTTCGGGAGGTGATGTCGGCCTGCCTGGCGCTCCAACATCCCAAAAAGATTGCCTTTCTGGGTCCGGTTGGGACTTTTACCCAGGCGGCCGCCCTGAAACACTTCGGTCATTCGGTGCTTACCGTACCGCTGGGGGCAATTGATGAGGTCTTCCGGGAAGTAGAATCAGGGGAGGCCCATTTCGGGGTGGTACCGGTTGAGAATTCTACGGAAGGAGTTATTACCCATACTCAAGATATGTTCCTACGCTCGCCGCTTAAAATCTGTGGCGAGGTGCAATTACGAATCCACCATCAACTCATCGGGGCGATGACGGAGCTTGGTGCGGTACAACGTATCTACACCCACCAGCAAACTCTCGCCCAATGTCGAGAATGGTTGGACCGCAATCTCCCCGGCGTGGAACGCCTAGCGGTGAGTAGTAATACCGAAGGTGTGCGCCGTTCCCAATCAGAGGCCGGATCCGCAGCAATTGCGTCGGTGGCCGCCGCCCAAATCTACCATCTCTCGATCCTGGCCGAAAATATCGAGGACGAACCGGATAATACTACCCGTTTCTTGATCATCGGCAACCATGAAAGTGCTCCGAGTGGTGAGGATAAAACTTCGCTATTGGTCTCGGCGCATAATCGTTCTGGTGCGTTGTACGCATTGCTTGCCCCGTTCGCCCAGCATGAAGTCAGTATGACCCGTATCGAGTCTCGCCCCTCGCGCCAGGGAATATGGGAATATGTTTTCTTCATCGACATTGAGGGTCACCAGCGTGATGAGAAAGTAGCGGCAACCCTGGAAGAGGTAGCGCGGGAGGCAAGTTTCCTGAAGGTATTGGGGTCATATCCACGAGCGGTGCTTTAGATGTAATCGTTCTTGTCTCCTGGGGCGTGGACGTTTTTATCGCCTGCGTGCGATTAATTCTGCTGAAATGCAACTAAGGAAGCTTATGAATGCCAACTTGCATGACCAGGACTTCTACGCTTGGACCCAGCAACAACTAGAGATCATGCGTCTGGGCGACCTCTCTAAAGTCGACCTGGAAAATTGGATGGATGAAATAGAAAGTATGGGGGCAAGCGAACGACGTGAATTGGAAAGTCGCATTATTGTCTTATTGCAACATCTATTGAAGTGGCAATTCCAACCAAATCAGCGCTCAGGTGGATGGCTAGGTACCATTGATGAGCAGCGCACCCAACTAGAAATCCTATTACGGCAAAGCCCCTCGCTCAAACGACTATACCCGGAGAGTGTAGTACTCGCGTATCCGAAAGCGCGCAGGAAGGCCGCTTGGGAAACCGGTGCTACTCTACAATCTCTTCCAGAATCTTGCCCCTATTCGCTCAACGAAATATTAGACGAAGAATTTCTTCCCGATTAAAGAAGTCGTACTTTTCTCCCCTCTCCCTCCGGGAGAGGGGCCGGGGGCGAGGGCGTGATGCTGACGAATCAATAAGGAACGAGAATTTTATAATTTGTGCAGTTGTAACCGTCGATGGTGTAGGGTGGGCAACGGCTTTATCGTTGCCCACGCGGAATTCGTGTAATCGCGTGGGCAGGCAAAAAGACGCCTGCCCACCCATACAACTATGCACAAGTTAATAAATTACCGTTCCTAAATGCCCGCCCTCACCCCAACCCCTCTCCCGGGGAGAGAGGGGCTTTTGTAAACAAACAATCGTAAAGAGAGAGCATTATGAAAGAATTCTCGAAATGGACGATTGAAGAAGTTGAAGAGTATTTTCACATAACGCCACTCCAAAGCAGTTTGGAATTAACCGCCTGGCAAACCGCTGAAGTTGTTCGTGCCCCCCAAGAGGAGGCGCAATTGTTGAAGCTATGCCATTCATTGCAACAGCACGTCAACGATTGGAATGAGGAGGAACTGAAATTACATTTCATCAGCCTATTGTTGCATATGGTAAATTATACACACGATCAATATCATGTCTTTTTCGAGCGCACACTCTCTGTCAAAATAGACGGGGAGCGTTTACGTGGTGTTGTAGATTGTATTATCGCACAGGGTCGACGTTCACCGAAACGTCCATATTTCTGTCTGCATGAATATAAACAGGAACGTCATTCGTCTAATGATCCATTAGGGCAAGTAACCATCGCGATGGTGGCGGCGCAACGCTTGAACAACGATGGAAAGCCCGTGCATGGAGCCTATGTCGTCGGTCGTCAATGGTTTTTTCTAGTGTTGCAGGAAACGTCATACGCGCTAAGTCTGGCCTACGATGCCACTAAAGAAGAAGATTTATATAAAATATTCAGTATGTTGAGGTATATAAAACAACGTATCCAACAAGAATTGAACCTTATTAATACTACGGGGTGAGACAAACCGAGATAACCGTTTTACCTTCTCTCAATCTTTTGGGGATTACCTTCCTCTGAACCTAGAGCTAATCATGCAGGAAAACCTATTTCAGAACCTTGCCGCACCTGGCGTACGTGGCCTTACCCCTTACCAACCTGGCAAACCCATCGAGGAATTGGAACGGGAATACGGTGTTACCAATGCCGTTAAACTTGCTTCCAATGAGAATCCGCTAGGTCCTTCTCCGCTTGCCTTAGCTGCGGCGCGTTCGGCACTTACTGATCTTGCTCGTTATCCCGATGGTGGTGGTTTTACGCTGCGGAATGCGTTGGCCCTCCGTTTTGGAGTCGAACGAGATTCGATTACGTTAGGCAATGGTTCCAATGATGTCTTGGAATTAGTGGCGCGTGCCTTGGTAGCTCCTCAGGACGAGGTAATCTATTCGAAGCATGCCTTTGCGGTATATCCGTTGGTGATTCAGGCAATTGGTGCGCGGGGAGTGGTAACCCCAGCTCGAGATTTCGGGCACGATTTGGCGGCAATGGCGGCGGCGGTGACGCCGCGTACTCGGTTAATCTTCATCGCCAACCCCAATAATCCCACGGGTACCTGGCTTACTGCTGATGTTTTGGAGGATTTCATTCGAGGATTACCGTCACATGTCATCGTCGTGATTGATGAGGCGTATTGGGAATATGTCATTCACCCCGATTATCCCAATGCGTTGGATTGGTTGGGACGTTATCCAAACCTATTGGTGACTCGAACCTTTTCTAAAGCCTATGGACTCGCTGGGCTGCGTGTTGGGTATGCGGTTTCTCATCCCGCCCTGGCGGATCTTCTCAATCGGGTACGGCAGCCTTTTAACGTTAACAGTATTGCCTTGGCGGCGGCAACGGCGGCCCTAGACGATGAAGATCACCTCTCTCGGGCGCGAACGATAAATATGGAGGGGATGGCGGAGATAATTGCGGGCGTTACTGCTTTGGGGTTGAGTTATATCCCATCGGTGGGTAATTTCGTGGCCGTGGATGTAGGGCGGGCGGCAGGACCGATTTATGAGGCATTATTGCATCAGGGGGTAATTGTGCGCCCCTTGGCCAATTACGAAATGCCACGTCACTTGCGAGTAACTATTGGGCTTGCAGCGGAAAATGCCCGTTTTCTCGACGCATTGGCCCGGGTGCTACGCACATGACCGATATCGTAGCGATGCCGAAGGTTCAATGGGAACGGATGGTTATCCTTGGGGTAGGACTTATCGGCGGGTCGTTGGCTCGGGCGGTCCGATTGGCGGGGATCTGTCGTGAGGTGGTGGGTTGGGGGCGTAATCCTGCCACGCTGGAACGCGCTTTGGCCCTTGAAGTGGTAGATCGTATCGAGACCGACCTGGCTACGGCGGTTCGTGGCGCCGATTTAGTGGTAGCGGCGGTACCGCCGGGGGTGATGGAGGCGTTGTTTCGCGAACTTGCCGGGATGTTAGGACCGGAAACGGTGCTGACCGACGTGGGTAGTACTAAAGGGTCTGTCGTTACGGCGGCCCGAGCGGCCTTCGGAACGCTTCCGGCCCATTTTGTCCCTGGGCATCCCATTGCGGGAAACGAGCGTAGCGGAGTAGAAGCGGCGGACGCCAATCTATTCAACAATCGATTGGTAATTCTCACCCCTCTCCCTGAAACTGATTCGGGATCTGTGAGTCGCGTGCGCGCTTTGTGGGAGGTTTGTGGTGCGGAGATTACCGAAATGGAGGTAGAGCACCACGATACGGTGCTCGCTGCCACCAGCCATCTCCCTCATCTGCTCGCCTTTACGTTGGTTGATGTCTTGGCGCGTATGGATGATAGTTGGGAGATCTTTCATTACGCAGCCGGTGGTTTTCGTGATTTCACCCGTATTGCAGGCAGTGACCCGGTGATGTGGCGTGATATCTGTTTGGCCAATCGTACCCACCTCCTGGCGATGTTGGATCGCTATCGCGACGGATTAGATCAAATGGCCACAGCAATTACCACCGGGGACGGCGATCGGTTGCACCAAATCTTTAGCCATGCACGGGCAGCGCGAGAATATTTCTCGGCCCAGAAGAATATGTTAAAGCCCAGCGCCTCGTGAAAATATAACCGTTCACTCACCCCCACTCAATGGGGAGTGAGTGAACGGTTACCAGTTTTCCGTTTGGTAGTATTTAAAATCTAATGGCTCAGCAGTCTGCTGACCAATAAAGGAGGCTGATATGTCTGAGGTGTACGATCAAGCGGCTATTTACATCGTTCCCACGCTCCGCGTGGGAATGCATCCCGTGACGCTCCAGCGTCGCGTATTGGTGGGGATCACGAACAAACCGGAAGTCATCGCGGTATATAATTCTCGTGCGGAGCGTGGGAACGATGTAACTATTTGCTTTTATGAGAGATTCCCTTAATCTAATGGCAGTGAGGGCGTTACTCTGGGCTGATATACCGATGCGCCGTTGGCGTGTCTAAAGGCTACGACTTATCCCATCCGCGCAACTTTACGCTGGTGGCCCCGAGAGGCCACCAGCATAAAGTTGCGCACCCGCACTCTGTTGGTGGTTGCCCCAAGGGGGCATCATCCTCTAACCAAGGGTTGCGGAATCCATGCCGCTACCCCGGGTTTGTAATCCAACACATAAATATCAACCTAAAAGGGGTTGCGTCAGAGGAAGAACCTCATTTTTGGGGTTGGAATTTATGTTTTGAACTACGAACCCAGGGTGGCGGTATGAATGCCGCAACCCTTGGTTAGAGGATGATGCCCCTTTGGGGAAAAATTCTTCTTATCCCCCAACCGCTTCAATACTGTGGGTGCGCAACCTTATGCTGGTAGCCCCGCCGAGATTGCTGATCGGAGAATTGAACGTAACCCGTGAGAATTACATACGATGACTCAAATTACCCAAGCTCCTACACCTGCGCGCATTGAGGCATTGCGTGTGGAAAACTATCGGGCGCTACGTTCGGTTGAATTCAAGAAGCTGACGCCGTTAACCGCACTATTGGGTCCCAATGGCAGCGGGAAATCCACGGTGTTCGATGTATTCGCTTTCTTATCCGAGTGTTTCGAGTCTGGGCTGCGGCGGGCTTGGGATCGTCGTGGTCGTGCGAAAGAGTTAAAAACACGCGGTGGGGATGGTCCGGTGGTGATAGAAATAAAATATCGTGAACGAGGGAATCTTCCTCTCGTCACCTACCATCTGGCCGTTGATGAGAAAAAAGGTTCGCCGGTCGTCGTGGAAGAATGGTTGCAATGGAGGCGCGGCTCAAGTGGAAAACCATTTCGATTCCTTGATTACCGTGATGGTCGAGGGCGAGCGGTGAGTGGAGAAAACCCCGATAAACAAGATACGCGCCTAGAAATTCCTCTTAAATCGACAGATTTGATCGCGGTAAATGCGCTCGGCCAATTTGCGGATCATCCGAGAGTGGCGGCACTGCGGGATTTCATTACGAGCTGGTATGTGTCCTACTTTTCCGTCGATGACACACGGGGACAACCCGAAGCCGGGCCACAGGAACGGCTTTCTCGTACCGGTGATAATCTAGCCAACGTTATTCAGTACCTAGCCGAACAACATCCTGGTCGTCTGGACGATATTTTCTCAGTGTTGCGTAAGCGTGTCCCGCAGATAGAGCGGGTGCTCACCGATTCCATGCCTGATGGGCGATTGCTATTGCAAATTAAAGACGCGCCATTTGATCATCCGGTCTTGGCGCGTTTTGCCTCGGATGGCACGCTTAAAATGTTGGCCTACCTGGTGTTGCTATATGACCCCAATCCGCCGGCATTCATTGGTATCGAAGAGCCGGAGAATTTCCTACATCCGCGTCTGTTGCAAGAATTAGCGGAAGAGTGCCGAGCGGCCTCGGAACGTGGACAATTTTTAGTTACGACGCACTCACCGTTCTTTATCAATGCGCTACGGCCAGAGGAAGTGCGAGTCTTGTATCGGGACGAGAAAGGTTATACGCAAGCTATGTGCGCTGCCGATATTCAAGGGGCGGATTCAACCTTGAAGTGCAACGGGTGGGTTAATCGATTGTAACTCATTATTGAACACTTCAAAAGGAGTTTTGAACCCGAGGCATTTCCGTGGCCGGTGATTTAGGAAATCCTTTGCCCTCTGGATAAGTTTTTCAGGGATGAATTTAAGACTCATCTTCTTTGGAAAGAACTGGCGGATTAGTCCATTCATATTCTCATTGGCGCCACGTTCCCAAGAGGAATATGGGGTGGTGTTTCAGACCTGGATATTGCGGTAGCCATTCTTCAAACATGGGTATCGGGTGACTTTCTGCCATAATTTTGAAGTATTATCGTGCGCAACGAGAACTTTACTTGGAAAGAACCTCCGGTGGTGTTCCAGACCTGGATATGGCCAGTAATGTTCCATAATTTAGATATTTTTCAGACTAAGACGCCAAATTCATAGCGATTTATGAAGAGACCAATCACAATATCATGCATTTTCTCAAGTTTGGAGAAGCAAATGGTTTTCCGGGCAAGCCGTTTGATACGTGTCCGTAACATTAAATGTTTCCTCTCGATTTTTTGAGTATTCTTCTTGCTAATGATTTGTTGTTCGACTGGTAAATTCCGTTCATAAGCCCCCCAATCGTCAGTATAAAATCGAGAAATCCCAAACGGCTTGAGGAGTTCTTTTAAGGACAAAAATACCGAATCTTTCCTTTTGCCAAGCACATACGCAAGAACATTTCCCGGGTGGTGTTCCAGACCTGGATATGGCCAGTAATGTTCCATAATTTAGATATTTTTCAGACTAAGACGCCAAATTCATAGCGATTTATGAAGAGACCAATCACAATATCATGCATTTTCTCAAGTTTGGAGAAGCAAATGGTTTTCCGGGCAAGCCGTTTGATACGTGTCCGTAACATTAAATGTTTCCTCTCGATTTTTTGAGTATTCTTCTTGCTAATGATTTGTTGTTCGACTGGTAAATTCCGTTCATAAGCCCCCCAATCGTCAGTATAAAATCGAGAAATCCCAAACGGCTTGAGGAGTTCTTTTAAGGACAAAAATACCGAATCTTTCCTTTTGCCAAACACATACGCAAGAACATTTCCCGTAGCATGGTCAATAGCATGCCAAAGCCAGCGTTGATTTTCCTTGTTGCCGACATAGCTCCACATTATCATCCACTTCAGCACCTTCAACTTTCTGAATATCAGAAAGAATGTCATCTGAATTCAGTCTTTCCAGTAGTGACCGATTGACTGGTTCCATATAGGGTTCTTGTTTCTTTTATTTTGCTAATAACCGTCCCTGGACTAATTCCCAATACCCGCGCAGTATCACGGATCCCGCTGCCGTTCATTGCCATGTCGATGATCTGCTCCTTGACTTCTGGCAAATACCCCTGGTAGGTATAATCTAAAATGAATGTCTTCCTACCACATTCCGGCTTCAGGCAGAGATAGCGTTGTTTTCCAAGTTCCGTCTTGCCGCGTTTAACGACATGATCACATTTACAGCATGGACACAAAACAGCTCTGTTAGCCATTGGAGGTTCTTTCCAAGTAAAGTTCTCGTTGCGCACGATAATACTTCAAAATTATGGCAGAAAGTCACCCGATACCCATGTTTGAAGAATGGCTACCGCAATATCCAGGTCTGAAACACCACCCACGGTCCCTTGACGCTGCGAGGATTCGTCTGATACAGAAATTAGAGTACCTCGCTCACTCAACTAACTGTTAATTCAAGAGTTGCACTTCGAGTTTGAATCCGCAAGCTAAAATCATCCCATTTCCTGATAATTTGAAGAAGCTCTTAATGTTGACCACAATCCGCTGCCTTCATTGCAATTCTGAAGACTGCCGTATCTCCAAAACTTATAATACATCCAGCAACGGCAGCAGAAATCTTTATGAATGCAATAGCTGTCGGAATGTTTTTTCAGAAACAAAAGGAACATTTATGGAGAATATAAAAAAACCCATAAGCCTGATTGCAAAGGTACTCCAGGCGCGAAGTGAGGGAATTGGCCTTAACGCTGCCTGCCGACTTTTTGAAATAGCAAAAAATACGTTATTAGAAATTGAAAATAAGAAATAAGAATAAGGGAAGACAAAATCGTAAGCGAGGCCGGAAACGTTCTAAATAATCCAAGTTGCCACCTATTCAAAATTCGGGATCGCATCCAATCGTCCCCCCTCAATCCCCCCGTAAACGGGGGGAGGTCTGCGGCCTACTCCTTCCCCGTTTACGGGGAGGGTTGGGGAGGGGGCAAGTAGGTGGCAACTTGGGTTAATTAGACCTTATCGGAAACCTCCTCATCACCCACCACAGTCAATATAAATCATGAGGTTGCGTTGTCCGGCAGAGCTAGGTAGGGGGTTTCCGATAAGGTCTAATGAGTGTGAGGCGTGAGCGACGCTCGTTGATGGTCACCAGCGCACCTTGATGGCCAGCGCCGATGACGAGATCAGCCTCCCAGTCGCCCAGACGCTCACGCGTATCAACGATCGCGGGACGTTGCTCGATGGAGGTCTGATTAGGGATGGTTCCGCGCTGCTCAGTGCTTCCGTGGCGTTTTCGGCGCGGTTTCTGACAACGAAGAGCGAGATACAGGGTTCCTCCGGTTCGTTGGTCCGCGTATATACGCTGATAAATGCTCTCGTGGCTGACAGTGGGCTTACCATTGGCATCTAAATACCCGGTTATCTGTTCGGGGCTCCAGTACTCAGCAAGTTTTTCCTCCACGAATGTCCAGGTATCCGTGGAAATCCGAGGTCCATTGGCACAAGCAGCCCCACGCTCCACCGCAAGTGCTTGTGCTGTAACGGGTTGATAGCCGAGGTCAGTACCATTGCGTGCCAGTTCGCGGCTAATGGTCGACTTGTTTCGGCCTAGTAAGTCGGCGATGCCCCCAAGGGTGTTACCGGCTTTTTTGAGAATCGAAATTTGGCATCTTTCATCACGAGTGAGATGCGTGTAATTCATTTTGTTCCTCCGATGGAATGCATTGTTAGAAAAGTGGTAGCCCGCTAGATCAAATGATCCATTTTCTCACGGGCAAGGAAAAAGTCTTGAACCATTGATAAGAAAAGTCAAACCCACCCTCGCCGGGTGGCAAGGGTGCCGGGGGAAAAAATTCCCGGCACCCCTGCCACAAGCTTATTTTTTATGGTTGCATCAAGGGCTTTCGCGGCATAAACGCGATTGTGTCCTTGGCACGATAAGGCCGTACCAAGGACACAACCGCATTTATTCCACGGTCCCTTGACGCTGCGAGGATTCGTCTGATACAGAAATTAGAGTACCTCGCTCACTCAACTAACTGTTAATTCAAGAGTTGCACTTCGAGTTTGAATCCGCAAGGGGTTTCCGAATTTATGAAAGCGGGTGCTTCGCTGGGACATCTTTGGTTAGAGGGGCATTTTGGAATAGGTGATCCACTCGTCAATCACGGTATGCCGTCCTCATTGCGTGGAGGTAAGAAGTGAAAGACGTACACCTGGAAATTTTGGTTGAGGAGCCGTCCATGGAGGAATTTCTGCGCGCTTTGCTCCCTCGTTTGCTGGGTGATTCCGTCAGTTTTAATGTACACCCGTACCAATGCAAAGACGATCTATTGAATAAACTGCCAGCTCGACTGAAAGGTTATAAGAATTGGATCCCGAAGACATGGCGCATTGTGGTGGTCGTAGATCGGGATGATGACGACTGTCATGGCCTCAAGCAGAAAATAGAGCAGATGTTTATAGCAGCAGGACTGCAAAGTCGAACGGTGACTATGGTAGCAACTTGGCAAATAGTGAGTCGCATTGCTATTGATGAATTGGAATCCTGGTATTTCGGAGATTGGGAGGCCGTGCGAACCGCCTATTCTCGTGTCCCCGCAAATCTTTCCGTTCAGGCGAAATATCGTGATCCAGATGCGATAAAGGGAACTTGGGAAGCTTTTGAGCGTGTGCTTAAGAAAGCAGGTTATTTTAAAGGTGGCCTGCGTAAAATAGAGGTTGCCCGGGTTTTGGGGGGAAATATGGACCCAGCACGCAATCAATCTCGAAGCTTTCAGGTCTTTCGTGACGCTATTTTGGAAGCCATCTCGTGAGAATACATAAATGACCCAAGTTTCCATCTATCCATGGATTATCTCTTTAACGCGCTACTGTGAGTTGCGCTCCATCCGCAGGCCACCAGCGTAAAGTTGCGCAGAGAGTATCGTAATTCTTTTAGACACGCCAACGGCGTGTCGGTGTATCAGCCCAGGGCGTTGCCCTCACGGCCATTAAGTTAAGGAACTCTGTTTTCTAACAAACAGTTACCAATTCTGTTACATCGTTCCCACGCTCCGCGTGGGAATGCATCCCGCGACGCTCCTGCGTCGCGTATTGGTGGGGATCACGAACAAGCCGGAAGTCATCGCGCTATATGACCGTGTGGAACGCAATCACCACATGGATGTGCCGTGTTTCGGGACCCGCGACGCGGGAGCGTCGCGGGATGCATTCCCACGCGGAGCGTGGGAACGATGTAACTATTTGTTTAAGAGAGATTCCCTTAACTTAATGGCAGTGAGGGCGTTGCCCTGGGCTGATGTACCGACACGCCGTTGGTGTGTCTAAAGGCCACAGCTCACCTCATCCGCGCAACTTTACGCTGGTGACCCATCCGCAGTGACTGGAAAGAAGTGTATGCATCGCCATTTTGATATTGTCGGCACCTATGTACCGTTGTCCTAGTTTCCTATTCGCCACTGCCACCAGACATGATGCACTCCGAACAGCCTAACGTTGTAGCGACAGACGATGGGCTAAGATTGCCCACCTCGCGCCGGTTAGCATTTCTCTTTAGCTTTGCGGCGTTAATCCTTTTCGTTACTGTCTACCTGATTTTTGATACACAGAAACGCGACATTAGGGCGCACGTCGAACATAATCTGGCGAATATCGCCACACTCAAAGCCGAGCAGATCCGTTTGTGGTTGAAGGAACGCATGGATGATGCGGCTATCTTTACTAACCTGCGCGTTGGTTAGGGGACAAGCAAGTAAAAATAATCTATTATTAGTCCAACCAAAAAATAAGACATGAAATTGCTAAAATTATGAAAAATTCTGATGGACGTTCTCTCGATCACTCTACCCTTGAGTATATAAGGCTTCAAGCAGTAAAAGCTGTACGTAAAGGAATGTCTCCTAGGGAGGTGGGCGAGATTTTCGGTATGCACCGATCGAAGGTGTACGAATGGGTGAAGAAGGCAAAAGAGATGGGTCTAGCTACGTTAAATGCGAAACCTGTCCCTGGAAGAAAATCCTTCATCAATGAACAGCAAGAAGGAATACTAGTATTCTGGCTGTGCGCATTTACCCCATTGGATTTTGAATTCTCGACAGTCTTATGGACAACTGAAATGATAAAGACATTAATAGAGAGGAAATTTTCTATTTACATGAGTCGTTCCGCGGTGGGCCGTTTTTTGCGCCGCATTAATTTAACTCCACAACGGCCAGTATATCGTGCGATAGAGAGGGACCAATTTTCAGTAGATAATTGGATTAACAAAGAGTTTCCTAGAATCAAAGAGTTGGCAAGTAATGAGGGTGCTATAATCTATTTTCTTGATGAGGCTGGGGCGCGCACCGATTATCACGCGGGTACAACTTGGGGGCTAGAAGGTTTAACTCCCATAATTCCCTCCACTGGTGGACGTTATCGCATAAATATGATCGCTGCGATAACTTCTGAAGGAAAGATGCATTTCCAAATAGGTCCCTCATCGCTCAATGGTGGTGCGTTTGTTGAATATCTAAAAATTTTGGCTCAAGAGAATTCATGCCCCATCTATATTGTAACAGACGGGTATTCTGCCCATCATGCAAAAGTAGTTAAGGAATATCTGGAGACGACAAATGGAAAGGTTAAAATATTCTTTCTTCCCACCTATTCTCCACACCTTAATCCTGTCGAGCTAGTATGGAGCAATATTAAGACACAAGGAATTGCGCGTCACCTTATTCGTAATGTGGAGGAGTTAAAAAATAAAGCTACTCAACTTTTAGAGGATTTAAAAAAATCGCCAGAGAAAGTCAGAGAACTTTTTAAAGAAGAATCCGTCCAATATGCTATTTAGCTGGAGTCCCCTAACCAACGCGCAGGTTAGTAGCAACCGTACTCCATTTGCGGAGATGTTCAACAATTGGTTGCGCCACGGTGCCAAGGACGATAGCGACCGTCGCTTGATGCTGTCGCGAATTGACATGATCTTGAACAGTCAGAACTACTATGCCTTGCTGTTGTTCGACGTACAGGGACAAGTACGGTTGTCCATGTACGAACCGAAGAGCATTGCCGAGCACGAACCGGAGGGCATTGACGAACGCGATCGTCAGCTAGTGTTCGAGGCGATACGCACGCGGCAGGTACGGATCGACGACATCCATATCGGTACGGCGCATCCGCCCGCCATGGGTTTGGTCGCGCCAATGCTCGCTGGCGAAGGTAAGGAAAGTTATGTGGTGGGTGTTCTGTATTTTCGTATCGATCCGGCCCGTTTTCTGTATCCTTTGATTGAGTCTTGGCCAATCGAGAGCCAGACTGCGGAAACTCTGCTTGCGCGCCGCGACGGGGAGGAGGTGCTATTTCTTAACCGCCTGCGCCACCTCAACGCCGCCCCGCTGTCCTTTCGCGCGCCACTCGCCACCTTCGATCTACCGGCGGCTCAGGCGCTACGTGGGAAAAAAGGATTCACCAGAGGCAAGGACTATCGTGGCGAGAAAGTGACCGGTTATCTATTACGCATCCCTGGCACTGACTGGATTATGGTGTCCAAAATAGATGAGACCGAGATTTACACACCGATCCACTATCTTGTTTTCTATATGGCGATGGCGCTGTTCGTGTTGTTGTCTTTCGGCATCTATATTTTTTGGTCGCTACGTGTCCGCGCCGAGTATGTCTGGCAGCAGTATCAGACCGAATTACGGAACCGGATGTTAGTGCAACGCTTCGATTACCTGAGCAAATTTGCCAACGACATTATCATATTGGGGGACGACCAGAACCATTTTCTCGAAGTCAATGACCGTGCCATCGAGACCTATGGCTATACGCGCGCTGAGTTTTTGCAAATGGGCATCCGTGAATTGCGCTCACCGAAAGCCCTCGTTACGCAAGAACACGACTGGCACAACCTCATGGCCAACGGTCAAACGCTACTCGAAACTGTGCACCGGCGTAAGGACGGTAGCAGCTTCCCGGTAGAGATCAGTGCACGCATGATTTCTGCCGATCATCGGCAATACATGCAGGCAATCATCCGCGACATTAGTGAACGAAAGCGGGCCGAGGTTACATTGCGGCTGCATGAATGTTTGACAAACAACATGCAGGAAGGTCTATCCCTGATCAGGAGTAGCAACGGCCTCATCGTATTTACCAATCCCAAGTTCGATGCGATGTTCGGCTACACCACCGACGAAATCCACGGTAGGCACGTCAGTTGCCTCAACGCGCCAACCGATGATAGTCCTGAAGAGAACGCACGCAAGATCATGGAGGTGCTTAACCGAACTGAGATGTGGTCGGGAGAGATTAAGAACATTCGGAAGGACGGCACGGTATTCTGGTGCAACGCAACCGTTTCGAGCTTTGTCCACCACGACTATGGAAAAGTCTGGCTGGCCATTCATCAGGACATTACCGAGCGCAAGAAACTGGAACAAACACAGATTGAGTACTTGGAACGCATTCGAGAACTTGGCCAACGCCTATTGGCGATACAGGAAGACGAGCGACGCAAGCTTGGCATGGAACTGCACGATCGCACTGCCTCGAACCTTGCCACCATGAACCTGCTGCTGAAAGACCTTACCACTACTAACCTGCGCGTTGGTTAGGGGACAAGCAAGTAAAAATAATCTATTATTA
>CAUYTY010000197.1 GCA_963575655.1 Gammaproteobacteria bacterium
GATCTGCTCCTTGACTTCTGGCAAATACCCCTGGTAGGTATAATCTAAAATGAATGTCTTCCTACCACATTCCGGCTTCAGGCAGAGATAGCGTTGTTTTCCAAGTTCCGTCTTGCCGCGTTTAACGACATGATCACATTTACAGCATGGACACAAAACAGCTCTGTTAGCCATTGGAGGTTCTTTCCAAGTAAAGTTCTCGTTGCGCACGATAATACTTCAAAATTATGACGGAAAGTCACCCGATACCCATGCTTGAAGAATGGCTACCGCAATATCCAGGTCTGAAACACCACCGCTAATTCTCCGAACTTAATTTCAAATGGGCGAACGGCAGGTTTAACATTTTTGAAACGTTTGGACTATTCCACGCAATCGTTCTAATTCTTCTCCGCTTCCCACTGAGGTAGCGGCCAGCAATCGCCGGGCAGATCCCAAAATAAACTCCAACGGTTTAGGACCAGCGTCGTAGGTACGCAACAATTCCAGGGCTTGGGTATAGGCCAATGCTGCGGGTCCAAATTGTTGCTGTGCCTCGTGTGCCTCTCCTACCCATAGCCAGGTGCCGCTGGACTCACGCTGCCGATTGGTTCGCCCTTGCCAATCGAGGGCGGTGTGGTAGGCGGTGAGTGCGTCCGACCAACGCTCCTGGTCCGCATAGAGCTTTCCGATTCGATGCCAGGTACCGCCCATCTGTGGGTATTGGCGGGTTCTCTCCCACCAATCCAAGGCGGTGCGGTAGGCGGTAAGTGACTCTGACCACTGCTGCTGCCCTGCCAAGACCTTTCCGATCTGAAGCCAGGCCCCCCCCATTCGATGGGTTTGGCGGGTCCGCTCCCACCAATCCAACGCACTCTGGTAGGCGGTAAGCGATTGTTTTGTCGCGCGAATCTCTTCGCATACTCGACCAATGACGTGGTAGCAGGCACCGACCTCGGCCGGTCGGCCATCGTCACCAGGTTGGGCTGCGGCCTTTTCGACCAAGACCGTCAATTGCTGGGTATAGGCCAAACAACGTTCCACGGTGAGTTGTGGATTTAGCTGCCAAGGTATCGGTTCCACCAGCCCTTCTAGTGCCCCGCGAATCGCGCGAAGGTTGCCGTGGTACAGAGCCTGACGTAGCCCGCGATCTCGCAACACTGCGTGGTAGCGAATCAACTCGACCACTGCCTGTTGGGATGCTCCAGAGTCACCGCGTGCGCGAGTAACCAGATCCTGGGTCTGCTCCTTGACCTTTTTCGCCAAAACCCCGTAGAGCCGTGCCAGGTGATGATGGAAAAAACTAGCGAGACCCTCTGGGAGGCCCAGCGGAGGGGGGCGACTCAACAAATAATGACGCACCACCGGCAGGATCCTGTACCCCTCTGGTCCTTCTTCCACCAAAGCACGACGGGTTAACTCGGCCAGGGTCGCGCTTGCCCCTCGTACGGGCCAGCCTAAGACGCTTCCCACTGCTTGCCAGGCCCCTTCCAGGAATGGCCAGGGTTCACGATCCTCCAGAATGGCCAGCAATTCCAGCATGGGACGCACCGCCAGTGGCGCCCGTCCCACATAGTGATCCATTGCGGCATACTCACCAGCGCCATCGGCGGCACGGCGTCGAATCTCCGCTATGGTAGCAGTGGGATCGTCACCAGGGTCGGCCAGAAATAGAGTGAAAATATAGGGATGCCCCGCCATTTCGGTGAGAATCAACCGTTGGGTATCCCCATTCAAAGTGTTCCAGCGCAAGGGACTGCTGGGTAGCGTCAGACGCAACAGGGCGGTACGCTCGTCAGAAAACAGCGCCTCGACCGGAAACCAATGAATTCGGTCGACCCCTCGCCCATCGCCGCCCTTGTTTTCCTCCCAGGCCAAGAGCGTAGCAGAGGGTACCTTTTGTCCGGTTCCGCCCCCAACACGTGAGGTGCGGACCGTAAGCAGGCCACGCCAACCCGTCTGGCCAAACAATGCCGCGAGTAATTCACGGAGGTAAGGGTTGGCTATCTGTCCCTGGTTATCCAGCACCGTCTCGCACTGATCCACAATGAGCAAACAATCGGGTCCCAGTGCCTGTGCTAGGGCGTAGGCCAAAGGTTGTGGGGCGGGTTGGACCTCGCTACGTAGTTGCCGCGCCAGGTCCGGCTGCTCCATCTCTTGAAGGCAATCGGCGAGTTGGGAAAGCAGCCCGCCCGCGTTCGGGCAGATGCGCAGTTCTAGCCACAGAATGTGGCTAATCCGCAGGCGTGTGTTTCGTTGGCTACCGCCGCTGCCGCAGATGGCGGCCACGGCGTGGACCGAGGCGATGGTCTTACCAATCCCTCCGGGTCCGTACAGGCCTAACACCCGATGACCGGCGCGCCAAGCATCCACGAGTCGGGAGAGTAATGTCTCACGGCGCACCTCACGTCCAGTGAGGACGGGATGGTCTGGAGAACTGTGATAGATGTGGGGAATAGTTGGGGAGTGCGACATGCAGGGTAGGATACACCAAGCATTGGAATCCTTGGTTCAGTCCGCGTAGGAATACTGTATCGCTGGAGTGTTCCTCTCGTCGAACGACTGCTTTGAGCAACGTGACCCTTGGTAGACGAGTAGCCTTCCACCCTCCCGTTCGTGACCGCTGCTCTGCGTTCCCATGCTGGAGCACGGGAACGAGAAAAACTTGGATTATAGGACCTACGCATTGACAAAAGTAGATTACCGAATAATCAATAGGTTATACCGCTATTTTCGGTGGTTTCCTTGCGGGTTCTCTTCTTCGTAACTCGTTGTTATAGCTGAGTGTTTCGTTTGTCAATGCGTAAGTCCTAGATTAGTTACCCGTCGTTTACTGGTTCCTGATGGATGTGGAGTTCAACGTTGGGAAATTGCTGTTTGATTCGATGCTCCACTTCATTGGTTACGCGGTGGGCCTCGGCCAAGGGAACGTTCCCGCAGATCTCGACCTGAAATTGAACAAATGTGGTGGTGCCAGCGCGGCGGCTCTTCAATTCACCTATCCCTCGTACAAGGGGATGCTCTCGCGCCAAACGGACAATAGCTTCACTTTCCTCTTCGGGCAACTCTCGATCCATGAGCAATTGTCCAGCCTCCCAGGCAATTTGCCCGGCACTGTAAAGGACATAGAACGCGATCCCCAGGGCAGAGACAGGGTCAACGCGCTCCCAATCGAATAACCAATCACAGGCTAAAGCGATCAATACTGCGCCGTTGGAAAGTAGATCGGTACCGTAGTGAAGAGAATCAGCACGGATCGAGACGGAATCAGTGGCACGAATTACCCTGCGCTGAAAACGCAACAGTAAAAAAGTTGCGACTATCGAGAATATCATTACCGCGATCCCCACCCCAGTGTTTGTCAATGGCAGCGGATATCGGAGTCGGTCGATGGCCCCATTTACCAGAAACAAACCGGAGATTCCGATGAACAGTGCCTGACCAAGTCCCGCCAGGGATTCCAGCTTACCGTGACCAAAACGATGTTCTCGGTCCGCAGGGCGTAGCGCATAGTACATCGCTACCAGGTTGGTGAGGGATGCGAGCATGTCTAAACCGGAATCGATGAGGGTGGCGAGAATACTCATCGCTCCGGTGGTAAACCACGCACCAAACTTGATCAAGACCAGCACCAGCGCGGTAGCTACCGAGGCGCGGGTGGCACGGCGCAGGAGAATGGCTGCCTGCTCAGGAGAAATAACCGAGGGAATAAGTTCATCAACGGGTAATTCGGTCATGGCACGCCTTATAGATTGTGGTCTGCAGCCAATCGATGAGGGGGCAGGGAAATCACCCAACCCTTATTTTCCAGTTTTTTCGATAGGATGAAAATCCTGTTTATCAACAGATGGTTATTCATTATCGCTGGTCAGCGATTTACTTTTTTTTGGTGGGATCCCTACAATACTGCTAGCTTTTGCCGGTACCCTCGGGTTTGATACCCATCAGAATCTCTGTTCGATTTTACCTTGGCGGTGGAGTGGCTATGTCTCATACTAATCATAATGATAATCGTTTTTCCCTCCGATATAAGGTAATACTCGCAGTAGCAGGAGTATATTTTCTTGCGTTGATAGTGGTTACCCTAATATCTATTTCGGATCGACGTACCAATCTGGTGCGCTACGTCCAAGAACATGTGGAGGAAGTTGCCAACAGCTACTTCGATAGCCTGAATGTGCTCATGCTGTCAGGAGGCATTTCTCGCCGCGGAATCCTCGAGGAAAAGCTGCGGGCACGTTCGGGGGTCGAAGAGGTACGTACCATACGTAGTGATGTCGTCAATCAGATGTTCAAAACCCCCGGCCTAGATGGTCCGCAGGATGATTGGGATCGCCGCGCCCTGGGAGGTGAACAACAAGCCCACCTCACTGAGGATGCCACCGGGCGACATCTGACAGTACTCATCCCGATGCAGTCCTCCACGAATACACGTGGCACTAATTGCACAACTTGCCACACCGATACGGCGGGCCAAACTCTGGGGGCTGTGCGGGTGACCTACTCTTTGTCCCCCCACGATGCTGCTTTTTCGCGGGAAACCTTGGATACGGTCGGGTCATCAGTGGTCTTGTTGGCTATTGGCATCGGGTTGGTGGGGTGGTGGTTGCGGTGGATTATCCTGCTGCCCATCTGTCGCCTCCAGGATACATTGTTGGTCATTGAGCGTGACGGCGACTTTAACGAGCGTGTAAAGATTGTTAGCAACGATGAATTAGGGGTCACCGCCGACGTTATCAACCGCCTGCTCGCAAAGTTCCACAATATAATAAAGGATATAGCCGAGACTACGGTGCAGCTCTCTGCGCAGGCCAACATGATGTCTTCCCATTCGGAAGAGACCAACCAGCGCGTTACCCGTCAACAGGGTGAGCTTGAGCAGTTAGCCACCGCCATCAACGAGATGTCTAGTACTGTCCAAGAGGTGGCACACAATACCGCTTCTGCTGCCGATGCCACTCAGCAGGCCAATCAACAGGCAAATCAGGGGCATCAGGTGGTAGAGGAGACCATCGCCGCGATTGGTACCCTGGTCCAGGAGGTGAAAGGGGCTGCGACTGTTATCCATCAGCTTGAGCAGGAGAGCGCCAATATCGGTACGGTCTTGGATGTGATTCGAGGGATCGCCGATCAGACCAATCTGCTCGCCCTGAATGCCGCCATCGAGGCCGCGCGGGCAGGTGAACAGGGCCGCGGCTTTGCCGTAGTGGCCGATGAGGTGAGAACCCTAGCCTCGCGTACCCAGCACTCGACGCGCGAGATCCAGGAACTCATTCAGCGCCTTCAGAACGGTGCGAGTCAGGCCGTGGCGGCGATGGAGCAGGGTAGCCGAACTGCCGAGGCGGGGATGGAGCAGGCCGCAAACGCAGGTACTGCTCTGGAGGAGATCCGCCGCGCCGTAGCGATCCTCAATGACCTCAATATCCAGATCGCCACGGCTACCGAGGAGCAAAGTGCAGTGGCCGAGGAGATCAACCGTAACGTCTCCAATATCTCGACATTCGCCCACGATACCGCTCACCAGACAGAATCATCCAGTAACGAAATGTATAATTTCTCGGAGAGTTTGCGTCGCCTTACCTCCAAATATACCACCAAGGATCAGAATCGTTTCGACTTTGAAGCCGCCAAAATCGCTCATCTGGCCTGGAAAACCCGCCTACGTTCCTTTCTGGATGGAACCGGTCCGCTTACCCGCGATCAGGCGGTTTCCCACCACCACTGTCAGCTTGGCAAGTGGTATTACTCCGAAGGGTTAGAAAAATACGGCCATATCTCTGCAATGCGTCAGATCGAGCAGCCCCACGCCGAACTTCACAATACCATCAAAGAGGTACTGCGCCTCAAAGAAACGGGTAATATCAAGGGGGCGGAGGCGGAATATACCAAGGTGGAGGCCATTTCAAAGCACATTGTTGAGTTGTTGGGTAAGGTTCAGGCTAATATTGAAAGTATCCACTTAAAATGAAAATGTGCTAGCCCGATGCGGATGATTTTCTAACCATCAAGGTTGTGAAGTCATCCGCGTTTTTATGCAAGAGCATTTTGCGAGAATAAACGACACCGATCTGAGCGGTATCTCTGCTAATGGCTTGAATCTACTGAAGTAGTTGTTGGAACGGCCGATTGAAAACAAAAGAGGGGACTCTCATGGCAAAGAATATTTTGGTTACCGGCGGCGCTGGCTTTCTGGGTTCGCACCTCTGTGATCGTTTACTAAATGAGGGGCACGATGTACTCTGCATTGATAATTACTTTACGGGTAACAAGAAGAATATCGAGCATTTATTGAAAAATCCGCTGTTTGAACTATTGCGTCATGACGTTACTTTTCCACTCTATGTCGAGGTAGATGAAATCTATAATCTGGCCTGCCCGGCCTCACCGGTCCATTATCAATTTGATCCAGTGCAGACGACGAAGACCAGCGTGCATGGTGCCATCAATATGCTCGGGCTCGCTAAACGAACCAAGGCACGCATCCTTCAGGCATCAACCTCGGAGATATACGGCGACCCCGAGGTCCATCCTCAAACGGAAGATTATTGGGGTCGCGTTAATCCGATTGGGCCGCGTAGCTGCTACGATGAAGGGAAACGATGCGCGGAGACCTTATTTTTTGACTATCACCGACAACATCACGTAGATATCAAAGTGGTGCGTATTTTTAATACCTATGGACCTCATATGCCGCCCAACGATGGGCGGGTGGTTAGCAATTTTATTGTACAGGCCCTACAGGGCAAAGACCTTACCATTTACGGTGACGGTTCGCAGACCCGTTCTTTTTGTTATGTCGATGATCTGATCGACGCTCTGGTGAAAATGATGGAGAGTCCAGCAGGATTTATTGGACCAGTTAATCTTGGCAATCCAGGGGAGTATTCAATGCTAGAATTGGCGCAGGCAGTTTTACGCCTCACTGATTCTAAATCTACTATCGTGTTTAAACCACTCCCCATCGACGACCCTAGGCAGCGTAGACCGGATATCACCTTGGCTAAAACTCACCTGAATTGGGAACCCAAGATTTGCCTAGAGGATGGATTGCGATTGACTATTGAATATTTCAAACGTCACTGCCCAGCTATCCCCTTTGCACTCAAGTAGAGCGGAGTATTCAAGAGTTGTGCTTCGAGTTTGAACCCGCAGAATAAAAATATGCACTACGCTCGTAAAACAATAGCATTACTTTTCGTGAATACCTATAATTATAGGAGGCTTTTGTCGTAGTGTAGGTTAGGTCAACGTAAGGCACCACCAAAAATCAGGATCGGGCGTTATAATCCCCGGCCTTCGCCAGGAAGCCTCCCCAAAATGATCATCAAAAACCTCTTCAAGCCCCGCTGGCAACACAGCAACCCCCGGGTCCGACGCCAAGCCCTGGAAGAGTTGGTTGGCAATCACGACGTGCTGACCCAGGTAGCACGCCACGACCCCGATCCAGATCTCCGGATCCTGGCCATTGGACACCTCGTCGATCTCACCATCCTTGACCTTGCCGCCGGTACCGACATCGATCCGAAAGTTCGGGAGCACGCTGTTTGCCGTCTGTGGGAGATAGTTACCGGCACCAGTGCGGGAGGACCCTCGCTGACGGAGCGCCTCCTCTGGCTCGAACATACCAACGACCCAGCACTACTGGTCCATATCGCCCGCCACGGTGTGGAGTCAAATCTACGTGGCATCGTTCTTGAGCGCATAACCGATGATGAGGTACTCGCTGCATCCGCCGTCGCTGATTCCGATGCTCGGATTCGGGCACTAGCTGCCAATCGCATTAAGGATCGCACGCTCATGGAGCGAGTCGCCAAACTCTCCCGCAACCGCGACAAAGGGGTTCACCGTATCGTCCAAGAGCGCTTGAACATCATCATCGAGGAAGAGGAACGGCCACGCCGACAGCGACAACTCCGAGAGATCCTCTGTGCCGATGCCGAGGCGCTGGTGCGCCGTGGCCAGTGGCACGACGCTGCCACCCCCCTGGAACGCCTGGAAAACCGCTGGGCCACCGCTCCAGGAGAGGCAGCCCCCGATCTGGCAAAACGCTTTACAGCAGCGGTGGCCATCGTTCGCCATGGATTGATGGAGGAAGAGGAGCGCCAACGTAAACAGGCACGTATCGAAGAGGCATTTGTCCCGATACGTACTGAAAAATTGTCCCTCTGCCTAGCCATTGAAAATCTCGCGGTCGATCTGGTGGGCCGCAGCCAACTCGGTCCCGAAGATGCGACCTCGGCGCGCACCCTACTCCGCACCGTTGAAGAAGGCTGGGCACAAAGCGGCACCTTGCCAGCCTCCGAGGAATCGCGCCTCATAACCCGTTTTCAGGCAGCAAATACCCAGATTCATAGCCGTCTTGGTGACTTGTTACGCCATGTCGAACAGATCGCCGTGCGCCGCACCCAGTGTGAACGCGCCGAACAAGCCCTGAAGAGAAGACAGACTACGGAGGAAGCCACCCTCAAGGACTGGAACCGCGAGTGGCAGGGCCTGGGAACAACCGGCACCACCGACGATGCAGAGGTGATCGAGCTAACCCAACGTTTCCAATCGGCCATGCACCAGCTTCGCGAACGCGTACGGATGACACACGAACGCCGCGAGCAGGACCATGCCCGTGCCGAGGCAACGGTGATAGAACTGGAGCAAGCCCTAGAACAGGGAATACTGAAGGTTGCAACGCCAACGCTATCCGTAGCCCAAGCCGCCGTTGGCAACCTACCCGCTGGCCCGCGAACCACGGCGCTGAAGGTTCGCGTTGAAAAAGGAGCAGCCGAGGTCCATAAACTGCAGGAGTGGCAAAGCTGGGGTAATATCCGCGAGCGTGACCGGTTATGTACCGAGGCCGAGGCGTTGGTTGGCGCAGAAGACCCCCCCGAACAGTTGGCAGCCCGGATCCGGGAGCTTCGTGAGGTCTGGAACCGTCTCGGACCGACAGAATCCGAACCAACCGACCAGGGAAGTCGTTTCAACACCGCCTGCGAGGCCGCTTTCGAGCCATGCCGGGTCTATTTCGCGGAACAGGCCCAGCGACGCGAGGTAGCGGCAGCGGCGCGAGAGGCCCTAATCGCCCGTGTTGAGGCATTCACGACCAACGCCGATTGGACGAAGATGGACTGGAATGCCGCCGACAACTTTCTCAGAGAGGTGCGCGATGCCTGGCGCAGTGCAGGATCAGTAGATCGGCGTGCGTTGGTGCGCCTGCAGGAGCGGTTTACGACCGCGCTGGACCCACTACAACAACGGGTACGCCGCGAGCAACGACAAAACCTCAAGGCCAAAGAGGATCTGGTAGCCCGTGCTGAACGAACCCAAGGGGCTACCGATCTACGACTGGCGACCGGTGAGATCAAACAGATCCAAAGTGAATGGAAGGCCCTCGGTCAGGCGCCACGTCGACAGGAACAAGCGCTGTGGCGGCGGTTACGGACAGCGGCAGACGATGTCTTCGCCCGTCGTCACGCCCAAGTCGTAGCCCAAGATGAGGAACGCAACGCCGCCCGAGCGGCACGAGAGGCACTCTGTGAACAGGTGGAGGCCCTGGCACAGCGTAGCGGACCCGAGTTGGCGCAGGCCCGAAACGAACTTGCCGCCCTGGAACAACAATGGACGACGCTCTCCGCCGCTCCCCGTGAGGATGCTGCAACACTGGATAATCGGTTGCGAAAGGCAGTCGCGGCTTACCACGATGCAGTTACAGCTTTCCGCCGCCAACAGGCCTGGGAATCGGTTGAAGCAATAATGGTTCGAGGAACCTTGTGTACCGAGATGGAAACCCTGTCCGAGAGAGACGATGACCAGGAAGAAGCGGTGGCGGCGGTACGTAATCGCTGGAATGAACTGGATCAGAAGGTCGATTCAGCCCTAGTCGCACGCTTTGACCGGGCCTATGCCCGAGCCTGCCTCCCTGCAACGCAACGCCAGGGACACATCGCCCCCGAAGCGCGTGAAGCAGCGGCCCTGGAAACGCTCTGCATCCGTTTGGAAGTCCTCGCCGGGGTGGAATCTCCCCCAGGGTCGGCGCGGGCGCGTCTTTCACTTCAGGTCAATCGTCTTGCCGAAGGACTGGGCCAGGGCCAGGTTCAGGAGACCAATCCAGAACAGCGCCGTACCCAACTCCTGGAACTACTGCGGACGTGGTGCGCCACCGGCCCAATACCCGCAGAACTTCGCGCAGGCATGGAAACACGCCTCGCACGAGTATTGGCAGTGTTCAAGGAAAGCGTCAATTATCGTTAAGCATCTTCATTGTTTCTAACCGCAAAAGAAAATTATTTAATTATTTCTTAGCGAAATAACCAAGTAAGGTAATTAAATAATTTTTCTTTTATGCCAACCACCACGATTCGAATCACAACGACTACTATGTCCTCCCGATCCATTCCAGCAAAACGATCTTACTTATTATTCGGCGTTGTCATGACATTGATCCTGTCCTGGATCCCCACTTTGGCTCGCGCGGAGGTAGCCACTATGCTACCCGAGGTCAATGACTTCATCGCCAACATGGCAGCACGCCACGGTTTCCAAATTGCGACATTACGCACGATCTTTGGCCAAGTGGTACTGCACCCCGAGATCATTGAGGCCATCACCCGCCCCGCCGAGGCCAAGCCCTGGTTTGAATATCGCAACATTTTTCTTACAGCGGCACGAATCGAGGGTGGCATCGAATTCTGGCAGGAGAATCAGGAGGCCTTGACGGTTACCGAGGCGCGCTACGGGGTCGACCCGGCAATAGTGGTTGCCATTATCGGCGTAGAAACTCGTTATGGTGCCAAGACCGGTACCTATCGAGTCATTGAGGCCCTATCGACGTTGGCCTTCCAATATCCAAAACGTGCTCCTTTTTTCCGTGACCAATTGGAGGAGTATCTGCTTCTCACCCGCAATGAGGGTATGGATCCGCTATTACCGAAAGGTTCCTACGCCGGGGCGATGGGGCTCCCCCAATTTATGCCAACCAGTTTCCGAGACTTTGCTGTAGATTTAGATGGAGATGGTCACCGCGATCTGTGGAATAATCCCTGGGATGCAATCGGTAGTGTGGCCAATTATTTACGTCGCCATGAATGGCAGCCGCATGGGCCAATAGCAGTGCCGGTCAATCTTAAAGAAGGTACCAACCCCACCCCCCTGCTGGGGACAGATCTCAAACCAAATCTGCGTCTAAACTACCTGTCTTCGTTGGGATTCCAATCCACTGAATCTATTCCCGGCAATCCAACCGCAGCCCCGTTGCGCTTGGAAGGAAAGAACTCTCTCGAATATTGGTTATGCTTTCAGAATTTTTACGCCATTACCCGCTATAACCACAGCCCCCTCTACGCTATGGCGGTCTACCAGCTTTCACAGGAAATTGCAGCGGGGATGGCGCAGAAGAAATAAGAGATTTAGTGGAATCGATAAGGCCTTCAGCCCTTTGATCCTGCGAATCTAGTTTCTGGGGCGTTGCTCCTGACCGATATGAAATTGTGCCGTTGGCACCACCTGAGCAGTTACTAATTTTGTATTCTTTCCGTTCTTCTTCGGGATATATATTCAGTAGACATTATCGGAAACCAAAAACCTCACCCCCGCCCCCCTCTCCTTAACAGGAGAGGGGGAGATTTTTTGCCTGTTCCGTCCAGGAGTTAAGCATAACAACGGAATAATTCTCCCCCCTCCTGTTAAGGAGAGGGGGTTGGGGGGTGAGGTTTCCGATAATGTCTAGTGTATATGGTGCGGCTCGATGCCATTTTTGCTTCAACCGTCGGGGGCGGTTATCGGTGCCTCAGTGGCTACGGTTACGCTTCCGTTGGTCGGAGGTTTTGTTTAGAAATGGTCAATGGGCCAAGCGTTGGCTAAGACCTATTGCGAAAACGACGCCAGTCAATCCCCAACTTGCGCATACGTGAACGAAGGGTGTGTGGGTTAATTCCCAAAAGCAATGCAGCACCGTAGGGTCCCTCGATCCGGCCGTGAGTTCGAGTAAGAACCTCCTCAATGTGATGCACGATAGCAGTATCTAAGGCGGCAACATCCTGACTGTTGCTAGGTCGGGCCTGAAATACGGATAACTCGTGGGAAAGGGGCGGCCCATGTTTCGTCGGTCGCGGGTTTGTCCCCAAGGCTCCTGCGATTTCAAGACACCGACCGTCCCCAAGGATGGCGGCCCGCTCAATCACTGTCGCTAGCTCGCGGATATTTCCCGGCCATTGGTAACCCAGCAACAGCGCAATATCATCTTGGGTAGGAGCAAGGGCCGATCCTCCCAAACGCATTCCAATCCGCAACGCAAAGTGAGCCGCCAGTGCCGGCAGATCCTCCATGTGTTCCCGGAGTGGGGGGAGGCGGATGGGGAAAACGCTGATGCGATACCAAAGATCCTCCCGAAAAGCGCCAGTCGCCACCATGGCGGGCATGTCTCGATGGGTAGCCGCGACAATTCGTACATCTACCGTGAGGGTGCGCTGTCCACCAACTCGCTCAAACGATCCGTCCTGAAGGATTCGTAGCAGACGTACTTGCGCGGCTAGCGGAAGTTCCGCCACCTCGTCCAGGAACAAGGTCCCCCCATCAGCCCTCTCGAACCATCCCTTGCGGGTGCTAACCGCACCGGTAAAGCTACCCCGCTCGTGACCGAAGAGTTCCGAGTCCACTAGCTCGGGGGGAATCGCACCGCAGTTGACCCGTACAATCGGACCTCCCACCCGGCGGGAGCGTGAGTGAATAGCACGTGCAACCACTTCCTTACCCGAACCGGTCTCCCCCAGGATTAGCACGGGGGCATCGGTGGGGGCCACCTGCTCTACTCGTCCCATTACTGACCTTAATCCGGAGTCAGCACCGACGATCGACTCCAAGATCTCTTGCCGTTGGAGCCGTGACAGTAGTGCGCGATTCTCTGCCTCCACTGCCTCGCGAAGCCTAGCCAACTCGTGGAAGCGTCGATCATTTTCCAGTGCTACCGTGAACGGCTCCAGCAAGGTCTGCATGATGGCTACGTGTTCGTCCAAGAAATGATGTGGCGCTCGCGTAATCATAAGCAAAATACCTACCTGGCCATCTTCATTAACGAGCGGGCCGGCCAGAATTGACCCGGTAACCTCCGCTGGCACCAGAATATTGAGCAACGATGCCGATTTAGGTACAGATTCGTGGATGACAATCCCTTGTCGAAACCAGGCGGACAACCGCTCCAAATCTTCCGGGCGGCAATCGGTGCGCGCCTGTTGTGGAATGGTACCCGGTCGACAGAGGCTCGCCGCAACCGTTTCAATCAGTGAGCGCTCGGGATCGAAACGACGGATCATGACTAAATCCACGGGAAAACGGCGACTGAGCACCGGGGCCGTACGGGATATCGCCTCGTCGATCTCAATATGGCGGCAAACCTCTCGCCAAATATCTAGTAGCAAGTACATAACTCTTCTCACCGCACAACAGGTATCAATATGAAAAAGTCTTATTCACATTTCACCATTGCCGACATTGAAAGACTGGGGATGAATGTTCGCCGTGACCATTTATTTGCCTTGGTAAATGAAATCTTACCATCGGATTGGTTATTGCAAACCCTGGAAATTAATCAACAAGTGCCCGTTGACTCTGAAAAGGCAAAATCTGAACTATTGATTACCCCGCTATTGAACGAAGTACGCCTAAAAAATCCGCAACGGTTTACTTATTTTTCTGGCTATCCATTCAATGTTGACCCAGAACGAGGACTAAAGGGATTTTGCGATTTCATTCTCTCCAGAAGATATGACGCGGCCTTCATTAGTGCTCCTTTAGTAGCAATTGTCGAGGCAAAGCACAATCAAGATCTGCCCGATGCCTCACCGCAGTGTATTGCCGAGATGTATGCGGCCCAACTTTTTAATGAAAAGCATGGGGAAAACATTCGTACTATCTATGGCGCAGTGACTAATGGCTATGAATGGCTATTTTTACGTTTAGAAAATCAACAAGTCACCTTGGATATCAATCGCTATCACCTACGGCAGCTTGGCGTGCTGTTAGGGGTTTGGCAGATAATCATCGATAGCTTTGCCAATTCAGAATAAGAGGCCCCATGGAATATTCTGGTTTTTCCTATTACTCGTCTCATCCTGCGCAACCTCTACTATTTCGATAAGAGGTCTGGATGTCACGCAGATCGATGTAGCCATAGCGTTCCAACGTAAGCGTTCACTCTCCTCTGGGAGCACGAGCGTCTCGCCAGCTTTTGTGCGACCAAGATGGCCATGCTCCCAGAGGGATCTGAACGATTACGTTCCAACAAGTGGCGATGTAACGCTTCCTCATGATACCTCTTTATTTCCGTTATATACCACGGATTAACTTCCATAACTGTTTTATTTAACGGTTTTTCTAGGCCGGAAAACCGTGACCGGGGGCGATGTTTAATCTTGTAATTAGAAAAGTTCACCGTGTTTACAAACGATTACGTTGAAACAGGGGGAAGTAACCGTCCTCTGGCACAGCTACTGCACTCCGCCTGACCCGGTGGTGAGCGTTCATTCCCTGCGTAATGCCTCATTAGAAAGGGGGGGAACGATTGCACCTGACAAGTTGGAACGTTGTTTCCCTGATCACAATCCGGTGAGTCTCAATGAAGAAGATTAATCGAATCATCATGATGTTCGTTCTTTCTGGGCTTGGACTGTTGACACTTCTAGACAGTTTTGCAAAAGACCCTGAGTTAAAAGAGCCAGATGGGGTGGTGACACGCACCATCACCCTTGGTGCCTATACAACACCTCGAGAGGCCTACGGCAAAACTATCATCCCGCTGTTTAAAAAATACTGGAGAGAGAAGAGCGGCCAGGAGGTAGTCTTCGAGGAGTCATACCTGGGTAGCGGCGCACAATCACGCGCCATCATTGGCGGCTTCGAGGCAGATGTGGCAGCTCTTTCCCTCGAAGCAGACGTAGACGCCATTACTAAGACCGGTCTCATCACCCATGATTGGAAGTCTGGCCCCAATAAGGGCATGGTAACCCGCTCAATCGTGGTCATTGCGACTCGTCAGGGCAATCCCAAGGGCATCAAGGACTGGGACGACCTGCGTCAGCCAGGGGTCGAGGTCCTAACTCCTAACGTGCGAACCAGCGGCGGCGCGATGTGGAATATCTGCGCCATGTACGGTGCAGCCCTCCGGGGTGGTACCTCCGCGCCTCAAGGTGATGTGAAGGCAGCGGAGGCCCTCCTTAGTGATGTACTCAAAAATGTGATCGTCATGGATAAAGGTGCTCGCGAATCCATTACCAACTACGAAAAAGGCATTGGCGATGTTGCCATCACCTACGAAAACGAGGTGCTAGTAGGCCGAAAAGCTGGTCAGACCTACGAATATTCCGTACCAAAATCCACCATCCTGATCGAAAACCCTATCGCACTAATTGATGCCTCCGTAAACAAGCACGGAAATCGTGAAGTAGTAGAGGAATTCATCGCCTTCGTACAGTCCCCAGAGGCACAACGAGCATTCACCCGCTATGGACTGCGACCAGTGGACGAAATGGTGGGTAAGGAAGTGGTAGACCAGTTTCCACGGGTACATGCCTTGTTCACTATCAACGATTTGGGCGGTTGGCCCAAGGTCAATCAAACGCTCTTCGGCGCACAAGGAGCCTACGAACGGCTCTACAGCCAACTTGGGGCGGGGCATTGAGATGAATGGAACAAGCGTTGCCGTTGAACCCGGTCGTGGTGGTTTGATGATTCGAGGCTGGGTAATCGCCTATGTCGCGATGCTGATCGTGATCCCGCTGCTGGCGTTGATAGTGCGTGGCCTGACAGGAGGGCCATCCCAACTGTGGGCGGCGATTACGACACCGGTAGCGCTGAATGCCCTGATTCTGACCTTGTGGACGGCGGGGGCAATCTCAATCATCAATGCGGTCATGGGGACGGCAACGGCCTGGGTGTTGGTGCGGTACCAATTTCCAGGTCGCACGATCCTCTCCGCGTTGGTGGACCTGCCTTTTGCGATCCCCACCCTGGTGACCGGCGTAATGCTGGTTATCTTGTTTGGTCCTCAGTCCTTGATGGGTAAATGGCTCGCCGGGCATGGAATGAAGGTGGCATTTGCCTCGCCGAGTATCCTCCTGGCATTGATGTTCATCTCGCTCCCGTTTGTGGTGCGCGCAGTGGAACCAGTGCTCATGGAGCAGGACCCAGCGGAGGAAGAGGCCGCACGGACTCTGGGGGCTGGGCCGCTGACTACCTTCGTGAGGGTTCTATTGCCACCGATTGTGCCCGCGATCCTGTCTGGGACCATTCAATCTTTTGCGCGCGCGTTGGGAGAATTCGGGTCGATTGTTGTGGTCTCAGGAAACATCCCCTACCGAACCCTTACCTCGCCGGTATACCTGTTTGGCGAGATCGAGAGTGGACGCTCGGATATCGCCGCAGCAGTGTCGATCTTGTTGCTGGTCATCGCGTTGGGATTGAACTTCGCGGAGCGGGGCATCCGGCGATTGATGGGGATGAACCGTGCGTAGACACAACCAAACGGCCAACCGATTCACCACCGGACAATGGGCGCTATTGGCGGCGGTGATCTTCTACATGGGCGTTATCTTGCTTCTCCCCTTGGGGGCGATCATTGTCCGCGCCCTCTCGGGTGGGGTGCAGCCGTTGATCGATGCGTTCCACGATGTCGATGCGCTTCACGGCCTCAAACTCTCGGTAATCTTGGCGGCGATTGCTCTTATCGCCAATGGGGTCCTTGGGGTTGGTGGCGCTTTGGTGTTGGTTCGTCACCGATTCTTGGGGCGGCGTTTCTTGGACACCCTGATCGACCTTCCCCTGGCTGTCTCTCCGGTAATGACTGGGCTTGCCTTTCTGCTCATCTTCGGGCGTGGTGGCTGGTTTGAGCCACTTCTCGACAGCATGGGATGGAAGGTGACTTTTGCTTTTCCGGGATTGATCCTAGCGACGCTATTCGTGACCTTCCCCTTTACTCTTCGAGAGGTTGGTTATGTTCTTGAAGAATTAGGCACCTCCGAAGAGGAGGCGGCCGTGACTTTAGGGGCTTCCCCTTGGAATACCTTTCGATTGGTCACCCTCCCCAATATTCGCTACGGACTTGGTTACGGGATTATTCTTACCGTGGCCCGTGCCCTCGGTGAGTTTGGCGCAGTACTGGTATTGGGTGGGGCTATCTCAGGAAAAACAGAAACGGCTACCACGTTTATCTACAACGCATTGGAAGAACGGCAGGAAGCGGCTGCCTACAGCATGGCCCTGGTCCTGGCGGTTGCCAGTATTCTCCTGCTGATTGGCCTTGAGTGGATGAAACATCAACGTAGCAAGGAGTTATGAATGAGTATTCGCGTTGCAAATCTTCGTAAGTGTTTCGGTTCCTTCGTAGCGGTTGATGACGTCAATCTCGAAATCCCTTCGGGGGAATTGGTTGCCTTTCTGGGGCCATCCGGGAGCGGAAAGAGTACCATTCTCCGCATCATCGCTGGCCTAGAGACTGCCGATTCCGGTTCGGTGTTTTTCAATGGCGAAGTTGCTGACCATCTTCATGCCCGGTCACGGGGTGTCGGGTTTGTGTTCCAACACTATGCCCTGTTTCGCCACATGACTGTAATGGAGAACATTGCCTTTGGGCTTCGGGTCCAGGGGGCCAGTCGGCAGCGGCAAGCGGCCCGTGTCCGTGAGCTTTTGTTGCTGATGGGGCTTGAAGGGATGGGGGACCGTTATCCCTCCCAGCTTTCTGGAGGACAGAGGCAGCGTGTAGCGTTGGCTCGCGCCCTAGCGCCGGAGCCCAAAGTGCTGTTGCTGGATGAACCATTCGGGGCAGTGGACGCCAAGGTACGGGAGGAGCTACGTCACTGGCTACGTCGATTACATGATGAGGTCCATGTTACGTCGATCTTTGTGACCCACGACCAGGAGGAGGCGTTTTCGGTGGCTGATCGAGTCATCGTTATTCATCGAGGACGGGTCGAGCAGTCTGGCTCACCGGATGAGATCCTCGATCAGCCCGCCACAGAATTCGTCGCCCGTTTTATTGGTGAGGCCAATGTCTACAAGGCCACAGTAAACGATGGGATTGGTCAAGTTGGCGCGCTTCCTGTACCTGCGGCGGGGATTCCCAACGGCACACAAGCCACACTGGTAATTCGATTCTACGACCTGAAATTTTGGCTCGACGCTCAAGGAATCGCTACCGTGGTGCGCACCATGACTCTCGGTGATCGGGTCAAAGTCGAAGCAGTGATCGATGGCGCCACCACCATTTTCTCTCAATTTCCACGTCGTAGCAGTTTATTACGGGGCATCGAACCGGGTTGCCGGATCCATATCGAGGTAACGACGGCACGGGCCTATCCACAGAGTGGGTGAATCGGCGTAGGATGCCGCATCTTACGCGGGTTAAGGACAACGCTAAGGAAGATGTTCGTAGCAGGCCCAGAAACTGGAAGCTGTCTTGTGTTTCAAAGGTCTCTCGTTCTCCCAGATTGATGCTCAATAAGTGCCGCATTGATAATACAATCTAATTTTCCGCTATTTGAATCAACTTCCAACTGTTTATCCCAACGTGATTGATCGAATTCAATAAACCACTCACGAAGTTTTGAGAAAGAATCGTTATCCAATTCTGCCATGTTTCGCTCTAATAGTTCTACTTGAGTCATAATCATGAGTCTTTTACTCTTTGTTTAGGGTAGCCCACATGGGATGCGGTTCATTCCTCACCGCATCCCATGTGGGCTGCGTTACATTATGTGTATTGATCTAATGAAATTGGGCCAATGGGTGGCAACTCAGCCCAATTCAAAGGAATCAAATAGCAAAATCACTGTCCCCCGCGCACCAACCGCACGGCGTAAGCATCGTTACGGCTGCCCCAGTAGTCGTAACCACCGTCGAAACTGACGAACCACGCGTAGTTCGAACTACCAGCGACCGGAGAACCGGACCAGAAACTCGACGCTGGGGTATTTGGAAATGCTTCCTGATCAATGGCAGGACGTTGGTAATTTCCCGAACATATTTCATTTACTTTCATAGCACTGCCAAATACGCCAGTACTACTGCAATAGACCAAGCTTTTTAGTTCTTCATGGGTAGGTACACGCCAACCATTCTGTGTAGCAGGGAGATCGTCCCATTTATACTCTTGTGGTGTGCCCGAGCAAGAGCTTCCGGTCCAAGTCTGTCCTTCGGCGCAACGTTTCCAACGTAGCTGGGTCTGGATATCAGTTACCGTACCATCGCCGTGATCACGATAGCGACCATGAATTAATTGTCCCGTACTTACTTTTATCCTCGACGTTTGAATTCCCACTCGTGCCTCGGCCTCTTGACGGCGTTGTTCCGCTTCTCGGCGCTGCTGTTCCATCTCTACCAAGCGTGCCTCCTCCCTCTTTCGCTTTCCCTCCACTTCGGCGAGGCGCGCTCCTTCTTCCGCCTCGCGGCGCTGCTGTTCCAATTCCTGACGCTGTTTCTCGATTTCCACAAGGCGGGCCTCTTCCGCCTTGCGTTGCTCCTCTAATGCCGACAAGCGACTCTTTTCCGGGATCGGCGTGATCCCTTGAGGAATATCCTGTTGGGCAAGAGTCGTTGCTGGTTGTTTTCCACCGGATGGACTAGAAAAGTAAAAATGTTTCTGCACGGTTTTCGGACCATTTACATAGGGCGTCTGCCGTCGATTACTCTTTTCTTCGACCCATTCACTGGCCACCGTGAGCACACCATCCAGGCTCAGGTCCTTACCCGCGAAGGCCACACGCAGTCCCGCAGTAAATAGACCATTGCGTTCCTGACCGTCCTCCGCTGTATTACCAGGATCCGTGGCATAAACGATCACGGTGCCCTTGGGCATGTCACTGGGTGGCGCTAAACCGCGCCCGCCACCACCCCGAAATTCGCCAGTAAAGGGATTATTCCGACAGGCATCGAGCATAACGATATTAATCTTGCTCTTGGCATTGTCCATTTCATCGAGGGGATAATTGAGACTCACTCCTTCCTCGGCCACCTCTGCTAGGCTATGCACCGTGGCATCCACCGGCATCAAGTAGTTCTGATTCTTACTCTGAATACCATGCCCCGCGAAATAAAACAGAGCGACCTCGGCGTTGCCGGCTTTGCGTCCCAACGTAGCGATGGCCTCCTTCATTGCACGCCGTGTCATATTCTTTCCGGTGATGACCTCGAAACCAAAACCACGCAAGGCTTTGGAAACATCCTCGGCGTCGTTAGTTGGATTTCGGAGCTTGGTCAGATGATTAGTGTCTTGGTAATCGCCATTACCGATGACCAAGGCCACCCGCGTCCCTGTTCGTAATTCCGGTCGCTCTCGCTGTGGGCTATGGTCTTCCTCGCCGGACCCAGCAGACGTGGTCAATCCCCCAGCAGTACCCCGTTGCAATTCGTCTACGCATCCGACGAACGCCACACAAAGCAGAATTATTAGAAGTAGATTCATTCGTTGCCACATCGTGCCCTCGCCACCCGTGATAGTGCATGCAGAATATAGAACTTTCAGAAAATGAGTTTTACCCGTACCATTGGCGCCAATCAAGATATTGACATCCGGTGAAAAGGTTTGATCACAGCACAGCCGAATGCTGTGAAACATTTTCTAATCTCGTATGGATAATTTTGCCCATGGAGTTATTTATCTCCTCTCCCCCGCATCCAACAACCCCCTCAACCGATAAAGCGCCTCTAATGCCTGCCGTGGAGTCAAATCATCCAGGGGCAATGTACGCAAAGCAACCACGACCGGTGACTCTTCGGGAGGAAATAGCACGAGTTGCGACGGTTTTCCGGGACGACGACGCGGGGCGGGTTGATTATTTTCGAGACGACGCAACCGGTTGCGAGCCTGATCAATAACCTGTTTCGGTACCCCGGCCAAGGCAGCTACCTGAAGACCGTAACTCTGATTGGCGGGACCTTCCTTGACCGCATGAAGGAAAACGATGTGATCACCGTGTTCAACGGCATCAAGATGGACATTGGCGACCGCGTCATTATCATCGGGGAGGGTGGTCAATTCGAAATAATGGGTAGCGAAGAGGGTGTAGGACTGAGTCAGCCGTGCCAGGTGATCGGCACACGCCCAAGCCAGCGCTAAACCATCGAAAGTACTGGTACCCCGCCCAATCTCATCCATCAGGATCAAACTCTCGCGGGTAGCGTTGTGAAGAATATTGGCGGTCTCGGTCATCTCTACCATGAAAGTTGAACGTCCAGCAGCCAGATCATCACCGGCGCCGATACGGGTGAATATGCGGTCCACCGGTCCGAGAATGGCAACCCCCGCTGGCACGAAACTACCGATATGGGCAAGCAAAACGATGAGCGCAGTCTGACGCATGTAAGTGCTCTTACCGCCCATATTGGGACCCGTGATGATCAACATCCGCCGGGTTGCGTCGAGGTGAACATCATTGGGAACAAAAGGATTGTCTTGGGCCTGTTCCACTACCGGATGACGACCAGCCTCAATGTGGAGACCGGGCTCGCTGCTCAATACCGGTTCACTCCAGTTCAGGGCTACGGCGCGTTCGGCAAAACTCGCCAGGGCATCTAGGGAAGAAAGTGCGGCGGCGGTCTGCTGCAAGGCAGGCAGATCGGTCTGAAGCCCCTCCAGCAACGTTTCGTAGAGTTCACGTTCGCGGGCCAATGCCCGTTCCCGTGCAGAGAGGGCCTTGTCCTCGAACGCCTTGAGTTCGGGGGTGATATAGCGTTCAGCACCGGTCAGGGTCTGGCGACGGATGAAGTCGGCTGGGACACGATCGGCATAGGCACGGCCAACCTCCAGGTAATAACCATGGACCTTGTTGTAGCCAATCTTGAGGTTCGGCAGCCCGGAACGCTCCCGTTCGCGCGCCTCTAGGGCGACCAGATACTGTCCAGCGTTTTCGTGCAGGGTACGAAGCTCGTCCAGTTCCGGGTCGTAGCCGGTGCGGATGACCCCGCCGTCGCGTACCAGGGACGGTGGATTTTCAGCGATGGCACGACTGAGATGGGCGTAAAGGTCTGAAAAGTCGGCAATCTCTCCGTAGATCTGTTGCAGGAGGGGGGAATCCAACGGCAGAATCTGGCGCGTTAGCTCCGGGAGTAGACCTAAGCCAGTACGTAACCCCACTAAGTCACGGGGACGCGCGGTCTGGAGGGCGACCCGCGCCAAAATCCGTTCCATGTCACCTACCCCCCGTAACCGATCGTGAAGGTCCGTGTAGGCGTGGGTCTCAGCCAGCGTCTCGACCGCTTGGTGACGCCCGCGCAGCAAGATACGGTCACGTAGCGGACGACCAAGCCAACGTCGCAGCAGCCGGCTACCCATGGCGGTAACTGTGCGATCCAGAACCGAGGCCAAGGTGTGATCAGTCCCTCCCGTCAGACGGGTCTCCAGTTCCAGATTGCGACGCGTAGCGGCATCCAGCAACAAGGCATCCTCGCGTCGTTCGGCGCTAAGGGTACGGAGGTGGGGAAGTGCGCCACGTTGGGTCTCCTGGGCATACTGAAGGAGACAACCGGCGGCACAGAGTCCAAGAGTAAGGTCGTCGCAACCAAAACCGGCGAGGTCATGGGTACCAAATTGTTGGGTAAGGAGGCGTTGCGCGGTATCCAAATCAAAGTGCCAGGGCGAACGCGAACGCACCCCACGGCGGCCAGCAAAAATCGCGTGGTCAATCCCCTCAGCGACCAAGACCTCGGCCGGACGCAGGCGTTCTAGTTCACCAGCGAGAGCCTCATCGCCACGCCCTTCGAGGACGATAAGCCGTCCTCCCGAGAGGTCCAACACCGCAAGCCCAAAACCAGCCTTGGTCAGATGGACGGCAACGAGCAGATTGTCACGACGATCCTCAAGCAGAGCCTCGTCGGTAACTGTGCCCGGAGTGAGGATGCGTGTGACCCGCCGTTCAACCGGCCCCTTGCTCGTAGCGGGGTCACCGATCTGTTCGCAGATGGCTACCGCCTCGCCCAACTTGATCAGACGCGCCAGGTAACTCTCGACCGCATGATAGGGTACCCCGGCCATGGAAATGGGCGCACCGGCACTTGCACCACGAGTGGTAAGAGTGATGTCAAGTAGTTGCGCTGCACGTCGGGCATCATTAAAAAACAGTTCGTAGAAATCCCCCATGCGATAGAACAACAAACACTCGGGATGTTCACTTTTGATACGCAAATACTGCTGCATCATCGGCGTATGGCCGGTGAATTCTGAAGAAGGGGGTAGGTTCATTTTAGGAATAAGGTTGTGTACAGAGATGTATTGTGACATTGTCCATGTTAATTGTGACGCATTAAACGACGCAAATGCCGCCGCCAACTACTGGGGGCGTTACGACCATAACGCAGACGGGCATAGAGACGCGCAACAAGACGCACGCGATGGGCTAAATCGGGGTTGGCGGTGGCGATACGTTCGGCATAGGCGAGCGGGCCTTCGTCAGATCGTCGCGGAAATCCGGCACGAGCCAGTCGTCGGCAGAAGGATTCCCAATCTCTTAACAGTGGGTCGTGGGAACGAACCGGGCGTACCACAAGCTGAAACATAAGACCACTCAAAAATAGCAATACTGCACCTCCCATCAGTAGGGCAATGCTCTCATCCGACAATCCATGTAGTCCCAGTTGAGCAAGTAATTCATCCCGATGTTGGGTGCTGTAGCCCAATACCCATTGATTCCATCGATTATTGAACGCATCCCATCCCCTGCGTAGGTTGTGCAGTACCTTTGCCATCGTTTCTTCAGAGGTTCCGGTAAGCGTCAGAACCTGGCTGGGTTGTTCTGACCAGTAGGTCGAGTCACGATTGACTCGCTCTGGTGGTAACACGGCTGTGGGGTCTATTCGTACCCAGCCGTCGTCATCCAGCCAGGCCTCAACCCAGGCGTGCGCGTCCATCTGACGCACGAGAAGATAACCACCCAACGGGTTATATTCGCCTCCCAAGTAGCCCGTAACGACCCGCGCCGGAACCCCAGCAGCACGCAGTAGGGTGGCAGTGGCAGAGGCATAGTGCTCACAGTAACCTTGACGGGTACGGAACAGAAAATCGTCTACCGGCTGTTGCATATCCAGGAGCGGAGGATTAAGGGTGTAGTAAAAAGGTTCTTCTCGTAGGTAGGTCAACAGACGATTTACCAAAACTCGGGAATTATCGGCCGTCTTGGCCCAAGATGTGGCTAAGATACGAGTACGAGGATTGATACCCCCCGGCAGATTCAGATTGCGGTGGCGGGCGACAGACGAAAGATTGCTCGTACGATAATCAAGGTAGGAAGTAAGTTGGTAACGCAGACGTTGGGTGATTGGTCGAGGCGCTAGAAATTGGAGATCGGATTGGAGGCTACCAATCTCGGGCGCGGCGCTCGGCATCTCCAAAGCGAATAGCCAACGATGCTGGTGAGGCTCCAGGGTAATGGTGTAGGTGATGGGATGGTCGCGTAATTCTAAATTTTCTTTGGTACCACTACTACGAGAAGGTTGCCAGTGTTGTCCATCGGTTATTTCGAAGACCGGGCCACGCCAGTAGCGTTGTCCCATCGGGGGTATCGTCCCTTCAAAGGTAACGCGAAAGGCTACTTCATTGGATTGAGAGAGGCGGCTTACATCTCCCGGAGTCATTGTCTCACTCAGCCCGGTGACCCCAGTTCGAGTATCGTCGGACAGTGCCCAGAGCGGGTGGTCCAAACGTGGAAACAACAGGAACAGCAAGAGGGCAATCGGGACAGCCTGAAACAACAGCGACGCAGCAACGCCCAGTAGATGACGCATGGTCATTGAACCACAGAGGTCGTTGATGGCAATTAAATTGACTGTAAGGACCAACGTTACCAGCGATACATAAAAGGAAGTGAGCAGCGATTGAGAGTGCAAAAATACGGTGGCGGTCGCGAAGTAACCGATAAAAATGACCACCCGAGCATCACGCTGATGCTGCAATTCGAGTAATTTGAGACTGAGCAACAGTACCAGGAGGGCAACTCCGGCCTGAGGTCCGAAAATGGTATGGTACGTGACAAAAATCCCACCTGCGATAGTGATCCCCAGTCCCAATAATACACCGGTAGATGGTAACGTCGTATAATGTCCCCGGGCACAACGCAACGCGATAATTCCCCGCCAGAGGATAAGCAGCGTAGCAACTGTCGTGATCCAAATCGGCAATGCTGGTATATGGGCACTGACCGTAACGGCTAAGGTAATCAACGATAGATAAATCGTAGAAGTCGAAAGCACCATAGCCGAACGATCTTGACTTTGTGACAACTTCATTTCGTTATGTCCCATAATTTAGTTTAACCCAAATTGCTACCTAGTAAACTGCTGGGCCATCATTTCAACAGAGATTATCGGAATCCAGATGACACGGATGGCTTAGTCGATGGCTCACGTCCCTGCGTCCTGGGATTCCGACGTTCCTTGTCGGAATAACGGATCGGTAGCAGCTTGGATTAGTTTATTGATAACGATATCTTCCAACTTGAAACGACAGCTCGACTGACCATCTCACGGGACAGGAGTTGTGGAGGGGGAATCACAATGTTTGACTGCACCAAACTCATCATTGACAACTACGTCACACACCTACAGAACAACTATCTGGAGATCTACAGCCAACTGGAACCAGACTATCCAGGAATCCTGGGGTTCTGTGGTCGTATCGCCTTGGAAAGCATCGCCAACACCGACGCTGCCTACCACGATATCACCCATACCATCCAAGCCACTGAAGCGGGACAGGAAATTCTCCGTGGTAAACACATCAACCAAGGCGGCGTATCCCCCTGGGATTGGCTACACGTAGTCATTTCCCTACTCTGCCACGACATCGGTTACGTACGCGGCGTGTGTCGCGGTGATGACAGTGGCTTCTACGTAAAGGACTTCGAGGGCAATACCATTAGTCTCCCAACAGGGTCTACTGATGCCTCACTCACCCCCTACCATGTCACCCGTTCCCAGATTTTTGTGCGAGAGCGTTTCGGTGCTGCGGTAGCGGTCATCGATACCAATTTCATAACATCCTGCATCGAACGCACCCGTTTCCCGGTGCCGAAGGACAGCACCTATGCCACTACCGGAGATTACCCAGGACTGACACGGGCCGCTGACCTTATTGGCCAGATGGGAGACATGGACTATCTACGCAAATGTACCGCCCTTTATCGAGAATTCGAGGAAATCGGCGCCGCCCGCCTCCTCAATTACACCAGCCCCGACGACCTACGCCGCAGTTATCCAAAATTCTTCTGGGCCACGGTTCACCCTCTCATTGATGATGCCCTACGCTACCTTCAAGTAACCCAGAAGGGCAGGCAACTACTAAACAATCTATTCGCCAATGTATTTATTGAAGAACATCAGTTTCAGGGAGTGCTCAAAAATATCTACCCACATATCACAGGAAACGTAATTTTTGCATAATATTTAATAGGTTGCGCCTTTTGTTGGGTTGCTGGCGTCCTTGCCCACGGCAGGGTACAATCTCCCTTAAAGAAACAGTTGAGTATCAAAGTAGAGTAAAATAAAAACCTAGAATTTATCTCAATTTGGAGGCAATCATCATGTATAAGATCTTGTTTTTTATAGCTATCACACTATTAGGGCTGAGCCTCGCCGTGGACGAAGCAGCAGCAGCACGCATGGGAGGCGGTCGGAACCTAGGCAGGCAGAGTCCTAGTTACTCGCGTCAAGCCACTCCTCCTCCGCCCTCCTACGCCAATCCCTCACCCTCCTACGCCAATCCTCGAACCCCTCCTTCTGCTACCCCCTCAGGCGGGAGCCGCTGGCTCGGCCCCTTGGCAGGTTTGGCAGCAGGTGGTTTGCTCGCATCCTTATTCCTTGGACATGGTTTTGAGGGGATTCGATTCACGGATCTTTTGATCCTGGCTGGATTAGGGGTTGGTATCTATTTCTTGATTAAGACTCTACGTAAACGTGGAGACTTTACTTCACCCAGAGAACGACTCTCGACCGTTGGGGCAGTAAATGCAGAACGCTTTCAAACTGTGGATTTCAGTTCCGGTATGGCTGGCGGGGGGGGCAATGCTCGCCCTCTGGATGCTGCTCACTTGGCCTGGTTCAATGAGGAAAGTTTTCTGCAAAACGCCCGCACCTACTTCGTACGATTACAGGCGGCTTGGGATGCGGGTCAGATGGGAGAGATCGAAGAATACGTGACTCCCGAATTATATCGGCAACTGATCCAACAACGTGCGGCCCTCGGTCCGAATTTCACCGAGGTGGTAACTCTCAACGTCGATTTCCTGGGATTGGCAACGGAGGGAGATACCATTTTTGCTGGGGTGCGCTATAGCGGCCTTATTCGGGAACAACAGGGAGCGACGCCTATCCCCTTCACTGAGACTTGGCATGTCCAACGTTCCTTATCCGATCCCAACGCCAATTGGTACGTAGCTGGTATCCAACAAAGCTAGGACCACAGAACGATAGAAGGCCAATTCAAATAAACGTAGGCCGCTGGTAAAAACATTGAGATATCTTCCATAAATTACTTGATAACTTCTCAATACGAAAACCCTAAACCTCACTCCCCGACTTGCTCTCTTACCAAAGATAAGGAGGCCGGGGAGTGAGGTTTTGTGGGCCACGGTTATATTGATACGACCACATTGCTTTCTTTTGTGATCAACACGTAACAAAAACCACTTATGCAATGCTGTCAAGTAATTCATTATGTGAGTGTAATATTCGATCCCACCACATTCGACTGTAGTAGAGACTCTTTGGATGACCACCAGATCTATCAATAACTTGCGACACGATTGGGTCCGTACTGAGGTTTTGGCTCTATTTGCCCTGCCCTTTAGCGACCTTCTCTACCGTGCCCAGACCATCCACCGCGCCTACCATGACCCCAACCTGGTACAGATAAGTACGTTACTTAACATCAAGACCGGTGGTTGTCCCGAGGATTGCGGTTACTGTGGACAGAGCGCCCACTACGACACCGACCTTTCCCGCACGCGGTTGATGCCCCTCGATGAAGTGCTGGAGGCAGCACATCGGGCACGTGATGCTGGCGCCACCCGCTTCTGCATGGGAGCCGCTTGGCGTTCTCCCCAACCACGCGACCTAGAACCCGTACTCGCAATGATCCGAGGAGTAAAGGCGCTGGGACTGGAGACCTGCGTTACCCTCGGGATGCTCGACGCCGAGCAAACTCGACAACTCAAAGAGGCAGGACTCGACTATTACAATCACAACCTCGACACCGCGCCCGAGTTCTATGGCCGAGTGGTCACTACCCGTACCTACCAAGATCGCCTTGACACCCTCGCCCACGTTCGTACCCAAGGGATCCAGGTGTGTTGTGGCGGTATTATCGGTTTGGGAGAAGGTCGAGAGGAACGGGCATCACTATTGGTGGAGTTGGCCAATCTCCCCCACCATCCTGAGAGTGTCCCGATCAATCTCCTGGTACGAGTAGAAGGGACACCCCTCCATCAGATTGCGCCACTGGATCCCTTCGAGTTGGTTCGCACCATTGCCGTGGCCCGACTTATGATGCCCGCTTCAATGGTGCGTCTATCCGCAGGACGCGATCAGATGAGCGATGAATTGCAGGCTCTGGGATTCCTGGCAGGGGCCAATTCAGTGTTTTACGGCGAACGCCTTCTCACCACCGCCAACATCGCCCCCGACCGCGACCGTGTCCTTTTCGATCGTCTCGGTCTACATACCGAGAATCATGCCTGGGACCTACAACCCCATGGTTGTACGATGCAATGAAAGATCTTACCTCCTCACTCACCGAGCGCCATGCCCGTTCACTCTATCGCCAACGGCGGGTCTTAGAAGGACCAACGGGGCCAGAGGCAGTACTAGACAATCGGGTTGTTCTCAACTTCTCTAGCAATGATTACCTCGGTTTGGCCAATCATCCGGCAGTTGTAGAGGCCTTCGTGACCGGGGCACGACGCTACGGGGTGGGTGCAGGAGCGGCACACCTGGTAACCGGCCACCGTACCCCCCACCACGCCCTGGAAGAAGAACTCGCCACATTTACCGGTCGTCCTCGTGCCTTGTTATTTTCTACCGGCTATATGGCCAATCTGGGGATAATGGGAACACTTTTTGGGAGGCATGACCGGATCTACGAAGATCGCCTCAATCATGCCTCGCTATTAGACGCCGCCGGTTATGCCGGGGCGCCACTCACACGCTACCCCCACGCCGATACCACGGTATTGGAGGAACGTTTGATGCAGGCATCACCGGGAAGGGAACGACTGGTGGTGAGTGACGGGGTCTTCAGCATGGACGGCGACCTGGCGCCTCTTCCAGAATTGGCGGCAATCGCGCGTCGTTACGGGGCATGGCTGATGGTAGACGATGCCCACGGCATCGGTATCCTCGGAGAAGGACGCGGAACCGTCGCACACTATGGATTGGGATCCGAAGAAGTACCCATCCTGATGGGTACCCTGGGTAAAGCATTGGGTACTAGCGGGGCCTTTGTGGCGGGCACGGAGACACTCATTGAGACCCTAATCCAAGAAGCTCGCCCTTACATCTACACCACGGCTACCCCTCCTGCCGTAGCCGAAGCAACCCGTGCCGCCTTACGGATAGTGGACGAAGAACCCTGGCGCCGCGAGCATCTTCGCGCCCTAATCAACCGCCTACAAACGGGATTGCGCGAATTGCATCTGTCATTGTTGCCATCGCTAACCCCTATTCAGCCCCTAATCCTGGGAACAGCGGCCCGCGCCACTGCAATAAGCGAGGCACTGTTGGCACGAAATATTCTGATCAGCGCCATCCGTCCACCTACAGTCCCCGAGGGTACCGCTCGTCTACGCATCACCCTCACCGCCGCCCACACTCTGGCGCAAGTAGACCAATTGGTAGAGGCACTAGGGCAAATCGTAATGTCCGAACAATTAGGAACCCCCCTCGGTACTGTGTTCAGCCCGATTACGCTATAGCTATAATTTCTTGGGGGGAGAGACTACAGCGGATCAGACGACTCTACAGAGCACCAGAACGCCAAATACTCTGTTCATCTGCCAAACGGTAGGGATACAACACAAGCTTGTGACAAAGCTATTTCCGAAAAATCCCTCAGCCTATGAAATAGGACTAATAACCACACCTGCGCACCACAAGGGACACTAATCCAATGCTCCCCGGCAACTCACATCTAGCGGGAACAAGATTTTTCGGAAATAGCTCAACTAGGGCCTACTGATAAAGCAGGTCGGCAATCCAGGCGCCGATCACCCCCGAGGTGATGACAAAGATACGGCTTGCCGCCGCCGCCGCCGGGGAGACCACCGGGGCCGTGGTCTCGATCCCAACAGAGAGTGGCAACGTTCCCACACCATAGGTAAGCCAATTAACGCTCACCACACCCGCCAGGGCACCCGCCGCCAGTACAATTGGATAGATCTGGTCTGCTGGTTTATTTTCGATCAACACTTCAGATTGTTTCGTGGCCTGTTTAGGTGTATTCGCCGCCGAAACCAGGGATGGTGCAAAACCAATTAAACCAATCAAGGCAATGATGGCAAATCTGCGCATCACCTTCTCCTCCTCAAGGGTAAAAACACACCACTGCAAGGAACGGCAGTGATCGTCAAAAGCTACGTACCAAAGGACATCCCCTCACCAGTATTTGAACATACGAGGGAACGAATCAGGGGCAACAGGAGTCTCTTTCCGGTTACCGCCCCATCTACTACTGAGGCTCTCCTTCCTCCGGTCCATAGATATAGTGAGCGATCAAAGCACCGGCACCCGCCACCATGGTTGCCAAAACACGGCTTCCCAGCGCGATATCCACCGGAGTCGGGTCTAGTGGCGCGGCCACAAATGGAACAGAACCCAAGGGATAGGTCAACATATTAAACACCACAATCCCAACAATGGCACCGGCACCAACCGCCATCAAACGATGATCGGGGGTGGAAACCTCATCAGGATCCACTTGGACCACAGGGGCCTTCTGCGCAGCATAGGCACTGACCGGGGAGGCAAGTGGCACCACAGTCATCAGGGAAAGCAAAGCAACAATCATCAATCTCCGCATGGTTCTTCCTCGGAATGGGACAAAAGGGCCCGACCGTACGCTGGTGTAAGTTATTGACCTAATGGTCATAAAGCCAATTGGCAATCCACGCACCGACAACCGCACTGGTGACGGCAAACATCCGGCTGACACCTACGGAAATCTCCGGCGCGATGGTAGCCGCTGGCGCAACAGTACTTTCTAGGAATGGAAAGCCTGACGAACCGAACAGAATGAACTGGGTACCCACTACGCCGATAATGGCACCCAAACCGACCGCATAAGGATAAAAAGTTTCGGAAGGGGGCGGAGGCTGTTCCTGCACCTGGGAATAGCCAGTCATTGGCAAAATTCCTATCAGAACGATAAGGGCAATCAGCAACCGTCTACGCATAGATCTCTCCAGTATGGAAGTATCGGGACACGTCTGTTTTAGGGGGAAGGACGGGGGAGAGGAGGAACCGAGCCGTAACCCTGCTTTCCGTACCCCGTATCAACCATTCTCTCAGATCTATCCAAACCTACCCATAGGTAGCTTCAGTGCTGAGTTCCTGTTTCATCGAGGTGGCCCAGGGAATGGTTCAGTTTTTACTGGTTAAGAATCCCCCTTGACGAGGGGAGCTCACGCGGCTTGCGTCGCAACCGACACCCCCCCCAGGTCTTACGACCTCTCCACAGGCTTAAAATCCCGTGGAACTCACGGTACAGCCCAATTATTCACCATATACCCGAATGTTGCAACCTACCCAAAACGGGAACAAATAGATAGTTATGTGCAGATTCAATTTCAGCCACTCAACCCACACTCATAACAGGTAGACAATGCAGACCACATACACTTTGCATTCTCAATCCTGCAAAAAAGGCAGATAACTTTTAGTCTTGAAGTAAGAATCACTGAAACGGCACAAATTTCCCTTTTATAACATAGCGATATGCACTATTAAAACACACCTAATCGAATCGAAAATGTTAATGCGTCTATCCTGGTTATCATCTACATCGATCGACTACAAAGGACATTACCACTTTAGTTACAATTTAAAAAGGTTATACATACCATCCCAAGATGGGTTACCCTATCAAGTCTCTCGGCTATCGTGCCGATACGCTGTGGCAGACTCTAGGCCAAGCCACCGTCAATCACCCCGGGCTAAAGCCCGTGGCTTGTGAAAGCAAGCCCGAGATTGA
>CAUYTY010000198.1 GCA_963575655.1 Gammaproteobacteria bacterium
CGTCCCCTTTCCTCCCCGCCCTCAAGGGCCGGGTTTCTCGGGGACACTGATGATCGGAATCTCCCCTTCTCGCCTTCCAAGCAATCCGTCGGCCTATGTACCGACAGCGCTTAGTACGGCCCGGGGAAGCAACACCACAGGTCGAGGCACAGAAGGGGCGCCGGAAACAGATACCTCGTCGTATCTTCCTGAAAAACCGACGACAGACAACCAGGAAGAGAAAAAAGGGAAGGTGACGGGTACCTCATCAACCCCTTCCGAGGGACGAACCACCAGCAACAAAACGGACCAAAGTAAAAACGACGATGTCATTAAAAAACTTAAAAACAGGGATAGTGAGGTACGAGCCCATGAAGCCGCCCATCTAGCCACAGCAGGCGGACTGGCCCAGGGAGGTCCCCACTTTACTTATCAACGTGGACCCGATGGCCAGATCTACGCTATCGGTGGGTCGGTCTCCATTGATGTAAGCCCAGTCTCAGGAGACCCCAGTGCGACGATCAATAAGGCGCGCATTATTCGCTCCGCTGCCTTGGCTCCAACCGAACCTTCTGGACAAGACCAAGCGGTGGCCGCTGCGGCAGCCCAAATGGCCCAAAAAGCCCAGCATGAGATCTCCCAACAACAAACTGGAAGCGGAACAACCCATAGCAATGGAAAGAGTACCGATAAAACAAGAATTGAGAAAGCTGGACAATGCTCAGAGAATGACTCTGCCAGTTTCAACCAGACAAAAACTCCCGCCTCATCGTCTTCAATAAGCAGTGACGGAAAGTTATCCTACGGTTCTAACGAAACAATGATCTCAGCCGCAGGACGGCGTCTACAATCGGCACTGGTCTCGATAGGAAGCACTACCTCAGCACCAATATTGAACATTTTCGCCTGAAAATATCGATTTCTTTGCGATCCAAGGGAAATAAAAAAGGCGACCTTACCGGTCGCCTTTTTTATTTCCTACAGGCGGCGGAATTACCCCACCACCGTATCCATTCACCATCATTAACCAAGCAAGGGTACGATCAGCAACGCAACGATATTGATGATCTTGATCAGCGGGTTAATGGCGGGGCCAGCGGTGTCTTTGTAGGGATCACCGACAGTATCACCAGTAACGGCGGCCTTGTGGGCATCCGAACCCTTACCACCAAAATGACCATTTTCAATGTACTTCTTGGCATTGTCCCAGGCACCACCACCGGTGGTCATCGAGATAGCCACGAACAACCCAGTGACGATGGTACCTAGCAGCACACCACCCAACGCCCTAGGACCAGCACCGTCGCCCATCATCCAACCCATCAACACCACGACCACAACCGGCACAACTACCGGCAGGAGAGAGGGCACAATCATCTCTTTGATGGCAGCACGCGTCAGCATATCCACGGCGCGAGAATAGTCAGGCTTAGTCGTACCCTCCATGATGCCAGGAATCTCACGAAACTGGCGACGCACCTCAACCACCACCGAACCCGCAGCACGACCCACCGCCTCCATCGCCATGGCGCCAAACAGATAGGGCACCAAACCACCCACGAATAACCCAATAATTACCGCAGGATCGGACAGGTCAAAGAAAGTCTGCTTATGGGTAACACCTTCCAACGCATGGGTATAGTCAGCAAACAACACCAGGGCGGCCAATCCAGCAGAACCAATGGCATAGCCTTTGGTCACGGCCTTAGTGGTATTGCCCACGGCATCCAACGGGTCAGTAACCTCACGAACTTCTTTGGGAAGTTCGGCCATCTCGGCAATACCACCCGCATTGTCGGTAATGGGACCGTAGGCATCCAAGGCCACAACCATGCCTGTCATGGAAAGCATCGAGGTAGCAGCAATAGCAATACCGTAAAGACCAGCCAGCTCAAAAGATCCCCAAATGCTCAGACAGATAACCAACACTGGCAGGGCAGTAGACTTCATGGATACGCCGAGACCGGCAATAACGTTAGTTCCATGACCCGTAGTGGAGGCCTCGGCAATATGACGTACCGGTGCGTACTCAGTAGCGGTGTAGTATTCAGTGATAACGATAATCACCGCAGTAAGCGCCAGACCGATCAGAGCAGAACCATAGATAGCTCCCCAGGTATAACCCTCAACTCCTTTCATCATTATCATGGTGACAGGCAGGAAGGCAAGCGCAGCAATCACTCCAGAAACAATCACACCCTTGTATAGAGCAGTCATAATCTTCTTGCCTTCTTCATATTTGACGAAGAAGGTACCAATCACTGAGGCGATGATAGAGACGCCACCCAATACTAAGGGATAGACAATCGCAGTATCGCCCGCATTCTTGAGTAGCAAAGAACCCAAGAGCATGGTAGCAATAGTGGTCACTGCATAGGTTTCAAACAGATCGGCGGCCATACCGGCACAGTCGCCAACATTGTCACCCACGTTGTCGGCAATTACTGCAGGATTACGGGGATCATCCTCGGGAATACCTGCTTCCACTTTACCCACCAGGTCAGCGCCAACATCCGCACCCTTGGTGAAAATACCGCCACCGAGACGAGCAAAGATAGAGATCAACGAACCACCAAAGCCCAGACCCACTAGAGCATGAACAGCCTCCATTGAGGACAGACCAAAGATGTGCACCAACACGGCGTAATAACCTGCTACACCGAGCAATCCCAGACCCACCACCAACAATCCGGTTATAGCACCACCACGGAAAGCCACCTGCAGAGCAGCATCGATTCCACCCCGTGCCGCTTCAGCAGTACGCACATTGGCCCGCACCGAAATATTCATCCCGATAAAGCCAGTGAGGCCCGACAAAATCGCACCTAGAGCAAAACCAATGGCGGTTGGCCAGCGCAAAAACCAAAGAATAGCAACGAACAATACCGCACCAGCTATGGCAATGGTGGTGTACTGCCGCTTCAGATAGGCTTGCGCCCCTTCCTGGATCGCCGCAGCAATTTCCTGCATCCGGGCGTTACCTGCCGGCAAACTCAAGATCCACTGCCGTGAATATAGCCCATAGCCAATAGCGACCAGAGCACAGAGTAAAGCAAAGACCAAACTCATTTTAACCTCCCCTCAAGGGTTGCACCCAACCGATTATTAAATAACAGACCCCAAAACCTAAATAGTCCGCGTCAAACTATCGCCCTACACTACATAAACACGACATGTGCTGGAATACACCCACACATGAATCATAAAATAATTTTAACCTTCAACACCCAAATCCCCATAATGCTAAACAACAATATCAATAAACAGTTATGCCGAACATATCTTTAACACTCATTCGACAGCAATTACCTCGCAGAAAACTACTTCTCCCATTCATTCCAACGAAGGAAGAAACAGTTACCATCACTTCACATCAAACGCCGGTAATTTCTTGGGAACCGCATTATTCGCAAGCCGCACATAAAGCGGCATTCCATCTCCATAAGGCGGATAATCTTCGCCAAGAATTAGAGGTAGCAGATAGCGGCGACAGATCTCGGTAATCCCGAAGCCATCGGGAGTAATAAAATCACGAGGCATCTTCTTCTCTACATTAGCAACCTCAGCAAGCGGCGCCTTGCCTATCTCCCAGCGATAGGGATCATCGGAGAGCCGTATCACGGCAGGCATAACCGCATTGTCACCCGCAATAGCAAATTCTACCGCAGCCTGACCCACGGCATAGGCCTGCTCCACATCGGTCAGGGAGGCCAAATGACGAGCTGCACGTTGCAAATAATCCGCTACCGCCCAGTGATACTTATATCCCAATCGATCCTTGACCAGCGACGCAATAACCGGTCCTACCCCACCCAGTTGAGCATGACCAAACGCATCCTTTCCTCCTGCCTCAGCTAAAAACTGACCACTCGCATTGCGCACCCCTTCGGATACGACAATCGTACAGTAACCGTATTGCGTTACCTTGGCCTGGACCAAATCCAGAAAACGCTTTTCATCGAAGGGCACCTCGGGAAATAGGATAACAATAGGAATCTCGGTATCCGCCGAAGAAGCAAGTCCACCCGCCGCAGCAATCCAACCAGCATGTCGCCCCATTACTTCAAGAACAAAGACCTTGGTCGAAGTCTTCGCCATGGAAGCTACATCAAAAGACGCCTCGCGCGTAGACACCGCGATGTATTTGGCTACAGAACCAAAGCCGGGACAGTTATCGGTAATGGGTAGGTCGTTATCTACGGTCTTGGGGACGTGAATTGCCTGGATCGGAAAACCCATGGTTTCGGAAAGCTGGGAAACCTTATGGCAGGTATCCGCAGAGTCTCCTCCGCCGTTGTAAAAGAAATATCCGATATCATGGGCCTTAAATACCTCCATAAGTCGCTCGTACTCGGCTTTATTCTTATCCAACCCCTTGAGTTTGTAGCGACAGGAACCAAACGCACCCGATGGGGTATGGCGCAACGCGGCAATTGCAACATCGGACTCCGTACTGGTATCAATAAGATCTTCTGTCAATGCTCCAATGATACCGTTACGCCCCGCGTAAACTTTACCAATCTTATTTGGATAGCGGCGTGCGGTCTCAATAATGCCGCAAGCTGAGGCATTAATAACAGCGGTTACACCACCAGATTGGGCATAAAAGACGTTTTTTGGCATAGGCTTTGTTCCATAATCAGGCAATAAGCAATACAGTATTAGAGGGCTGTAATTATCCCAAAATACAAATACGGGACAAAACCAACCCTCCGCCAGTTAGAACACGGTGGGTCACAATTCTCCACCCTTGGATTCGTGATCGGCTTGAACCTGCAAGAGATGGTTTACACATGTCTTGAGGTCGTGGTACTCGAGGACACCGGTTCCATACTGGGTACGAAGTCGATAAAAGAACAGACTTCGAAAACAGTCCACACCGGTCTTGCAGATTAGAAAACCGGCGTTGCGTCCTTCCCAGTAAAGCCCAGAACAAGAGGTAAGATCTTGATCTTCTGGATATAATCGCAGCTCGGTGGTTACTTGCTGGACTTCCGTCGGAGATCCATAACGTCGGTCAACAACCTCCTGAACAAGTTGTAGTTCGGCGTCGCTAAAGTCGAGTATTTGGCTCATGAATTAACTGTCGGGGCAATCAGATGGGGCAATGAGGAGGCGGTAATTTACTCTATGAGTACGGAATTGACCAGTACCGAAAGGCGAAACAAAGCTTGAAGTCTATGCACCGCACGGACACCACGATATAAGACTTTTTTATAGGTATTGCAGGGTATTTAGATAATTTGCCTTCCTGTGGATAACTATCCCCCTTTTGCCTGTTATACGGTGGATAACTCGTAAAATTTTCCACTTTCTGTCATCCGTCTACTTATCCACAATTCATACACCTAACAACTTATTACTTATCCACAACGTTTCTTTGTTAAATTATTCACTAGATCCAACTAGTTATGATCTTATACACAGATCGGGCGGTGCCTTATTAGTGTAGTTATCTTTTAAATCTTTAAGTATTTTATAAATACAATGCGATCGAACCTACCGATAGGTAGCATTGTTGGATCTCCTGAGATGACAAGATGCCCAGAAAAAATTACGCATATTCTCCTCGTAAAACGCGCAATTTTAGAATTGTTTTATCGGTCACTAGGTTAATCGTCGTTTTTAATAAACCTAAGACCTTATCAGGTAATACCTCTTGTGGATAACTATCCCGTATTATGCCCCTATGCGGTGGATAACTCGTAAAATTTTCCACTTTGTTGCCATGCGTCTACTTATCCACAATTCATGCGCTCAACAATCCCTTGTTTACCCACAGCGTTTCTTTATCGAATTGTTTATTGGATCCAATTGGTTATGATCTTATCCACAGATCGGGCGGTGCCTTATTGATGTAGTTATCTTTTAAATCTTCAAATCTTTTATTAAATCTAGCGTTGCTCACTCCGAATCATGAACATTTCCCTATATTTATCCTAACGTCATGTATTTGAAATAGTTTCAGACAGAACTTGGACACAAACAACCAGTTAGCACTACCTTTTTCAACCGCCCTAACCTCGATATATACTTGCCCTCTTAAAATTATCTCTGATGGAGTTAGCCCCGTGTTTAGTAGGCAGATAACGATTGAGGACTTTGACCCGGAACTGTGGAATGCAATTCAACAAGAAACTCGGCGCCAAGAGGAGCACATTGAACTCATCGCCTCGGAGAACTACGCAAGCCCGCGAGTGTTGGCGGCACAAGGTTCTCTGCTGACCAACAAGTACGCTGAAGGCTACCCAGGCAAGCGTTACTACGGTGGTTGTGAGTATGTTGATGTTGCCGAGCGGCTTGCCATCGAACGTGCCAAACAACTTTTTGGCGCTGCCTACGCTAACGTCCAACCCCACTCTGGTTCCCAGGCCAACGCTGCCGCTTATATGGCGTTGATTAATCCGGGTGATACGATTTTAGGGATGGCCCTAGATTCTGGAGGTCATCTTACTCATGGGGCAAAACCGAATTTTTCTGGACGCATCTACCGTGCCGTTCAATACGGTGTACGTGCTGAGGATGGGCTCATTGACTATGACCAAGTAGAACGTCTTGCTAATGAGCATCGACCCAAACTCATCGTGGCGGGTTTTTCTGCCTACTCACGATGGGTAGATTGGCAGCGGTTTCGGAAAATCGCAGATGATGTAGGGGCTTACCTGTTAGTGGATATGGCCCATGTGGCAGGTCTGGTGGCAGTAGGATTGTATCCGAGCCCGGTAGGAATTGCCGATGTAACCACCACAACTACCCATAAGACTTTACGTGGTCCGCGTGGTGGCATGATTCTGGCCCGTGCTAATCCCGACCTTGAAAAACGTCTTTCTTCTTTAGTTTTCCCCGGTACTCAGGGAGGGCCGTTGATGCATGTTATCGCAGCCAAAGCAGTTGCCCTTAAAGAGGCACTGGCCCCTGAGTTTCGAGACTATCAAGCCCAAGTCATCGCGAATGCCCGAACGATGTCTGCAACCCTCATCGAGCGTGGTTATCGGATAGTTTCAGGGGGCACCGATAACCATTTATTTCTGTTGGATCTTATCCAACGTGGCATTACTGGCAAAGCCGCTGATGCGGCTCTAGGGGCGGCCTATATCACGGTCAATAAAAATGCCGTGCCCAATGATCCACAATCTCCCTTTGTTACCAGCGGTATCCGAATCGGCACTCCCGCGATGACGACGCGTGGTTTCGGTGAGCATGAGGCACGTATCCTTACGGGCTGGATCGCGGATATTTTGGATGATGTGAACAATACAGATCTCCAAACCCAGGTTAAGACCAAAGTTCTCGAACTCTGTATGCGCTTCCCGGTATACGAAAATTAGATTATGCGCTGCCCCTTTTGCCTAGCCCCTGATACTCGAGTCATTGATTCTCGTTTGAGCGGGGAAGGGGATCAGGTGCGTCGGCGTCGAGAATGCGCAACCTGCGAAGAACGGTTTACTACGTTTGAAAGTGCTGAGTTGGTGATGCCTCGAGTTATCAAACGGGAAGGAACCCGTCAGCCTTTTGATGAGGACAAACTGCGCACTGGAATGATGCGGGCTTTGGAGAAGCGCCCGGTAGCAACAGAGATTGTGGAAGCTGCCATTGCTCGAATTGAACACCGATTGCGGACGAGTGGTGAACGGGAGATACGTTCGCGAGTTTTGGGGGAGTGGGCCATGGAGGAGTTGCGTGGGCTTGATCAAGTGGCCTATGTACGCTTCGCTTCGGTCTATCGTAGCTTTAAGGATGTAAATGATTTCCGTGAGGAGATCGAACGATTGGAAAAGAGCTGTTAATGAACGTCAAATGATGGGTGTTTGTTATTTTATCAATTGCCCAGGAATTGAGTGATAAACAATTACGCAAGCACTATTGAGGCCAGATGTCCATCTTTAATCCTGATGACCACCGATTCATGTCCCGGGCGTTGCGGCTTGCTGCGCGAGGTATGTATACCACCGATCCCAATCCCCGCGTTGGTTGTGTTCTGGTACGTGATAACGAGATAGTAGGTGAGGGGTGGCATGAGCGTGCCGGTGAGGGGCATGCCGAGGTGCGGGCTCTAGCGCAGGCGGGTGAACGTGCGCGTGGTGCTACTTGTTATGTGACGCTAGAACCCTGTTGTCATCATGGCCGCACTCCTCCTTGCGTACGATCCTTGATTAAGGCTGGAGTAAAGCGGGTGATTGTCCCAATGGAAGATCCCAATCCCTTGGTAGGTGGGCAGGGACTGGCAGAACTCAAGGCTGCGGGGATTGTAACAACGGTGGGATTGATGGCTACTGAGGCGGCGGCTCTTAACCCTGGGTTCATCAAGCGTATGCGCTCCAAACGGCCTTACGTACGTTGCAAACTCGCCATGAGTATGGATGGTCGTACCGCCATGGCCTCTGGTGAGAGTTGGTGGATTACCGATGCCCCTGCACGTGCGGATGTGCAACGCCTTCGGGCGCGTAGTTCAGTGGTGATGATGGGGATTGGTACCGTGCTTGCCGATGACCCACTCGGTACGGTGCGTATTGAGACATTCCCCGATGATTATCCAGGGGGAGCTGGAGCGGTGCGGCAGCCTCTGCGGGTGGTGGTAGATCCTCGTCTAAGCCTGCCGGAAAATGCCCGGATACTTTCTGCCCCAGGTCGAACCTTAGTTGCCACCGCTAGTGATGATACCGAGATCATAGAATTGTTGAGCGAACGCGGAGCGGAAGTGGTATGTCTGCCGGGAGGTCACGATAAAGTGAATTTGGAGGCATTACTCGATTTTCTGGGTGGTCGAGAGATCAACGAAGTACTTCTGGAGACCGGGGCCATTCTGAGTGGGGCGATGCTTCAGGAAGGATTGATTGACGAATTAATAATTTATATGGCGCCGTTGTTATTGGGGGATGGGGCTCGTGGTTTGTTTCATCTTCCAGGATTGAGCCTTTTGGCAGATGCCTACCATATTGAGATCCGTGATCTACGAGCGGTAGGGCGGGATTGGCGGATCGAGGCGACCATACAGTACCGTTAAGATGTTGGTCGATGTCTTGGTGTTAGGATACTTGGCAACTGGATGACACTGACTCAATTCGCCTATTAACAATTGAAAATACTGCCGAACGAACAAATTAGAGAAGTTATTGATTTTTGAGTGGTTTCTCAAGGCTACGATGGAGAGGACAGAATGGAAGAATTTGATGAACACACAAGCCGAATTCATGCAAACCGTTTGGGGCAATTAAGGAAAACGAGGTGTGGAATGATTTGTAAGCGGGGCGACATCGTTCAAGTACCATTCCCATTCTCCTTCCCTCCGATTCAACTCCGAACACTAGAGCAGATTCCTCCTCCGGTGCATTACCCATAGATCGCTGGGCAGAGGAAGAATTGTGGAATGTGCAATTCGCCGAAAACCGATAATGCTCAATCAAGTGTGTACTTTAGAGTGATTCTAAATGGTTTTAGGTTTCAAGGTGCGCGTTGGTTTAAGATACAATCTTGGGCTTGTTATGGAAGGCAGAATAGCTTGGATGGTTGATCTTGACGACTAATCCCGAAGAAAAGATTGTAGTTACACCACACTATTAATTTAATCCATCGTTATGTTCACAGGCATTATTCAAGCGATAGGTGAGGTGGCGGCCTTGGAATCTCGGGGCGGCGACCTGCGTCTGCGTATCCGTACCGGTAGGCTTGACCTTGGAGATGTTGTGCTGGGTGATAGTATCGCCGTGAACGGGGTTTGTCTGACCGCAGTAGACCTGCCTGGAGATGGTTTTTGGGCGGATGTCTCATCGGAGACCCTCTCTCGTACCCTACTCCGACATTTGAATCGTGGCAGCCGGGTCAATCTGGAAAAGGCTCTGACTCCCACCACCCGTTTGGGTGGGCATCTGGTGAGTGGGCATGTGGATGGCGTAGGAACGATTGTCTCGCGGCGTGCGGAGGCACGCTCGATACGTTTTGTTATCGCCGCTCCCGCCGCTATTGCCCGTTATATTGCTGAAAAGGGTTCAATTTGTGTAGACGGAGTGAGCCTGACCGTCAACGGTGTGGATGGCGCGATGTTCGATCTCAATATCGTGCCTCATACCTTGGTCGAGACGATCATCGGGGAATATGTTCCAGGGCGTGCGGTTAATCTGGAGGTGGATGTCATTGCTCGCTATCTGGAACGCTTGCTTTTGGGAGAGCGCGCCGCTCAGCCTCAAGGCGGAATTACTCGAGAGATGTTGGCGGAGGCTGGTTTTATCGATGCGAGATAATGTTTACCTATTAAAATAAAAAGCGTGAAGACTAGCGCTTATCGGAAGGTTTTTCCGTCACATGCTGCGTGATGTATTAATTGTCAGTAGATTATGTGGAAGTTGTTTGGTAATGGTTAATGTTATGCTTTTTGAGCGTGGCCCCTATTAATATTATTTACCTTGAGCAGGTTTAGTTATGCCATTGAGTACCATTCCCGAGATCATCGAGGACATCCGCCAAGGACGTATGGTGATCCTGATGGACGATGAGAATCGAGAGAACGAGGGCGATCTGATTATGGCCGCCTCCCTGGTTCAGTCCGAAGATATTAATTTCATGGCCCGTTACGGGCGAGGTTTGATCTGTCTTACCCTGACTCAATCGCGTTGTCAGCAATTACGCCTACCCTTGATGGTGAGGGATACCAACGATAAACACGCCACCAATTTTACCGTCTCGATTGAGGCTGCTCATGGTGTGACCACGGGGATCTCTGCGGCGGATCGCGCCCACACAGTGCGTACGGCAGTAGCTGCCGAGGCTCGGCCTGAAGATTTGGTTCACCCTGGTCATATTTTTCCCCTGATGGCCCAACCGGGTGGGGTATTGAGTCGGGCTGGTCATACGGAGGCGGGTTGCGATCTGGCGCGTTTGGCAGGTCTAGTGCCTGCCACGGTAATTGTTGAGATTCTTAACGAAGACGGCACGATGGCGCGTCGTCCCGATTTAGAGATATTTGCTGTCCGCCATGGTTTGAAGATGGGTACAATTGCTGACCTTATTCACTATCGTACCCTCCACGAGCGGAATATCGAGCGCGTGGCGGAAACTCCGTTGCATACCGATTACGGTAGCTTTCGCCTAATTGCCTATTTGGATAGCCTGGACCAGGTTCTGCACTTTGCGTTGGTAAATGGTTCTTTGGACCCGGATCATCCTCCTTTGGTGCGCGTGCACCTACAAGATGACCTTTGTGACCTCCTCGGAGGAAAATCGGTGGGGTGTACCTGGTCATTGCAGGATGCAATGCGTCGAATCAGTCAAGATGGGGGGGTGCTCGTCATCCTTCGTAAATCTCAACATCAAAAAGAGATTATTCACCGTATTAAGGATTTAGAGCTTCGTGAGCGGGGTGTTCAGCTTCCGGCACAGGAGCGAGGTGAAGATCTTCGCAGTTATGGTATTGGTGCGCAGATTCTGGTAGACCTGGGAGTGCATCGAATGCGCGTACTCAGTTCTCCCAAACGAGTACACGCCCTTTCTGGCTTTGGATTGGAGGTTATGGAATACGTGGGGCATGATTAACGGTTGATTTGTTCTTTGGTGTGAGTTTAGGTTGGTAAGCTTTATCTATAGTCTTCTAGCGAGGTAACAACGTGACTGAAGTGAGAGATGTCAGGAGTGTGGAAGGAAAGTTGAGCGCCGAAGGTATTCGTTTCGGAATTGTGGCGGGGCGTTTTAATAGTTTTATCGTAGACAGTCTGGTGACGGGGGCGTTGGATACTTTGGTGCGTCACGGCGCGACACCTGCCAATATTGTGGTGGTACGGGTACCGGGGGCCTTTGAGATTCCACTGGCTGCGGCACGGATGGCAACTAGTGGTCGTTATGACGCTTTGTTAGCCATTGGTGCGGTGATTCGTGGCGGGACTCCCCATTTCGAATATGTGGCCTCAGAGTGCGTCAAGGGATTGTCCCAAGTGATGCTCAAACATGAAATTCCTGTTGCTTTTGGGGTACTCACGGTAGATACCATTGAGCAGGCCATTGAGCGAGCCGGGACCAAGGCGGGTAATAAAGGGGCAGAAGCGGCTCTTTCGGCCATTGAGATGGTTCAGGTTCTACGTGGACTTGGCGAGTGAATTCAGGACCTCCCGGACATAGACGCGGACCTTCTCCCGCGCAGGCGCGTACCAAATCGCGGCGCGCGGCCTTACAAGCCCTTTACCAATGGCAAGTTGGGAAACAATCCATTGTTGAGATCGAGGCGTGGTTTCTCGCCGAACAAGATCTACGCGGTGCGGATTTGAGTTACTTCCGAGAATTGTTATACCGGATACCAGCCTGTGTTGGGGAGCTAGATGGGGCGATCCTGCCGCTGGCCGAGCGAGTGCTGAATGACATCGATACGGTGGAGCTAACAGCATTACGGATTGGAGTCTACGAATTGTCCTACCGACGTGATATCCCATATCGCGTGGTAATCGATGAGTCCATCGAGCTGATTAAGCGTTTTGGTGCCGAGGAAGGTTATCGTTTTGTTAACGGTATTATCGATCGGCTTGCGCGTCAATTACGTTCGGCAGAGATCGAGTAGTCTATTGTGAAATAACTGGTAGATTTTGTGAATCTGTTGTGCGAATTAATGTGAGGTGGGTTGGAATTTTTTTAACAGATTGGCGATAAATTTTTTCGTATTGGATCTATTTGGGATCTTTATTGTTTTTAGTGTTCTGGCGACAGTGTTTTATGGCTTTTATGGGGTGTTGGGTATTGTTTCTGGAGATTCTCGTTTTGGTTTTCATCGCTTGGTTGTAATAACTAAACGTTATTTGAATAACTTTTGACGTTGATTGTCGCCTCGTTATTCCAGCAGGGATACTGGATCGAGTCGCGTAGACTGGGTTGCGAAGCCCCGCAATTCAGCTTTGTTACCTGTCGTTTTAATCCGACTATTTAGGATAACCGAATGGCACTTCTTGTGGTCTGGTTCCTTCCAGTTCAGCTCTGCCGGTTAGGTCAGCGTAAGGGATCACTTAATCATCAGTGTCCCCGAGAAACCCGGCCCTTGAGGGCGGGGAGGAAAGGGGACGGTTTTTTCCGCCCCATTGGATAGCAAAATCTTTAAAGTTGCCGGTCTTTCCCGGCTGTCAGCCCGTAAGGGCCTAGTGACGCACACCTTACGGTGTGGCTCCCCTCGCCAATGTTGCAACGCAGCTTCGATTCTTGCGAACCTTGCAGCAGACCGTTTCGTGCGTACCCGTCGCGTGTCTGCTTCTGCTGCTTTCAGAGCTTGGAGTTGAGGAAGCGCCCCAAGGTGAGTCTTGTACTTCGTTGCAACGTAGTCCGATTTCTCGGACTAAGGCTGGTCAATCTCGGGCTTGCTTTCACAAGCCACGGGCTTTAGCCCGGGGTGATTGACATATACCGAAACTAAAAGCTGAATCCATGTCGTTGTTGACCCTTCTACTGGTTCTTCCCCTCCTGGGGGCGATGCTGATTGCCCTGGTCCCCCCTCAACGGGAGCGGTGGATCAGAAACCTAGCTCTGACGGTTTCGGTCGCCACCATGATACTGGCGGTCTGGATCGCCCACCTTTTCGACCCACTCCTGGGTGGTTTGCAGTTCTTCGTCAAGGTTCCTTGGCAGCTTCGCCTGGGTAGCTATTTCTCCTTGGGAGTAGATGGGCTTTCTTTGCCTTTAGTACTTCTTGCCGTCGTGCTCAATGTGGTTGCTCTGCTTGCCTCGGTTCAGGACCGCATTAAGGGTTACACCATCGCCATGTTGCTCCTAGAGTCCGCCTTATTGGGGGTGTTCATGGCCCAGGATTGGTCCCTGTTCTACGTCTTCTGGGAGTTGACCCTGTTGCCCCTGTTTATCCTTATCAATCGTTGGGGGGGGAAGCGACGAGGGCAGGCAGCCCTCAATTTTATGCTCTATACCATGGGCGGATCGGTGTTCATGCTCATTGGCCTATTGATTGCCTTTGACGCTGCTGGAGTCCACACCTTCGCCATGGCGGAAATGAGCGTGGGTCTGCAAAATGCCTCTCCCAGAACTCAGCTTCTGATCTTCTTAGGTTTCTTTATTGGTTTCGGCGTCAAGATGCCAATCTTTCCCCTCCACGGTTGGCTACCACTTGCCCATGTGGAGGCCCCCAGCTCGGTAAGTATCCTGCTCTCTGGTGTGCTTTTGAAGATGGGTTCCTATGGACTCATCCGTGCTGGGGCGATGTTGCCCCACGCCATGGTGTCGATGCAGGGCGTGCTTGGTACCCTGGCTCTAATCAACTTGCTCTATGGTGGCCTCCTCGCTTGGCGGCAGAGTGACCTCAAGGCGATGATTGCCTACTCCTCGATCAGTCACATGGGCGTGGTGCTTCTGGGTCTCGCCGCCCTCAACACTGCTGGTGTTACCGGTGCCGTGGTACAGATGGTGGCTCACGGTTTAGCGGCTGGGGCGCTTTTTCTCATCGTTGGCCTACTTTACCAGCGCACCCACACCCGTGATGCGAGCCACTATGGTGGCTTGGTCCATGTCACCCCGCGCTTCGCTCTGTTTACCACCATGGCCTTTCTGGGAGCGGTGGGTATTCCTGGTACCGCTGGTTTTGTGGCGGAACTTCACGCCATCGTCGGTAGTTTCCAGCGCTGGGGTGGCGTGGCGGTGGTACTTAGCTTGGGTATGTTGATTAGCGCTGCCTATGGGGTGCGTACCGTGGGCTACCTTTTCAGCGGTTCCGTTGCCCCAGGTATGAACAAGATCTCCGACCTCAACCGCAGTGAGTTGGTGGCGGTGGGTATGCTAACCACGGGCATGGTGGGATTGGGTCTGGCGCCCCTCCCTTTGCTTTCTATGATCGAGACTTCGGTGACCCGCTTTAACTCGCTATTTGCGGGATACTTGTGATGGCAGCATATTCCTCACGCCGGGAGAGGTTGATCCACGCTGTCCACCACCTGGAGCACATCCTTCCAGATCAGGCCCCACTCCAGGATTTCGTGCATCACAATACCCTGCACGGCTATCAACACCTACCTTTTCCCGATGCCTTGGTTGCGGCATACAAGGTCACCGGTATTCTTGGTTATTTGTCCCCGGAGAGTTTCCGCGCCCTGTTAGCCCAGGAGCGTATCACCATGTCCGACCTGGAGGCGGTGCTCCAGGCCACTCCTTGGCTCAATGCCGAAGAGTCCCTAGGACCGTGTCGGCGGTTGGATGTTTACCGAACGGCTCTACTCCAGGATCTGGACCCGATTCCCCCCTCTCGGTTGGCTTGGGAGCTAGAAAGGGTAACGGAGCATGGATTGTGGCAAGGGTGCCTTGATGTTTTACACCTCCCCCATGACCCTAATCACATCGAAGAAATCCTGCACCTGAGCGAGGAGCGAGCCCAAGCCCTCCTTGATCGTTTACCTGGGGAGAAAGCCGACGGTACCTCCCGTAGTGCTGCTGAACTGCATCGAGAATCAGAACACCTACTTCATCTCCTGATAGACCAGGTGGGGGTTACCCTTACCGTGAGGGGGCTGCTAATGGCCCTAACCGGTCAAGACATCCTGGTTGAGGTGCGTCCCTATCTGGTGCGGCAACTGGCGGCCTTCCTGGATCAGGGCCTCTCTCCTTGGCCCTTACCCGGGCGGGAAAAAGGGTTCTATGCGGCCTGGCGGCAGGTGGCTTTGGCCGACCCCAACTATCGGTTGGAAGAACTCCCTGACTGGTACGAGACCATTGAACAGCTTCCCGAAGAGGCTGTGGACGCAGTGGAACAACTGCTCTCCCAGTTGGGATTGCCAGAGAAGCGCTGGGAGGGGTATTTAAAGCGTCTGGCCTTGGAATTACCCGGCTGGTCCGGCATGGTCCAGTGGCGACGCAACCGCCCCGGTTATCTGGGTTTTACCTCGCCCACGACGGTGGACTACCTAGCGGTGCGCCTGGTGCTCGAACAGCTCACCGCCGTGCGTCTGTGTCGAGCGCACTGGCGATTGGGACCCCGTCTGGACCTGCTCTCCTGGCACTTCCGTCGCGCACGCGCCGAGCTGGTGATGCGTTGGTACCTATTCAACGATGAGATCCCCGAATACCTGGCCAGTCGCGTACAAATGTTCCTGCGTCGGGCGAAAGAAAACCCGGTGAGTAACGAGGAATGGCAGCGATTGGCCCATCTGTATCTGACTTGGCGGTTAAGTCAGGGTGAGCAGGGGAAGTTCAGCGTTTGTCGTCATGCCTGGCCGTTATTTCTGCTGACGCGCAGCCTGGGACTGACGGAAGACAAACTCCGGCAGGGTGGGTATCCCTTGGCGAAGGTGCTACTGGATACCCTCTCGCGCCTGACCCCGGAACGGGTAGGTTACCTCTGGCTTCAGGCCTACGAACGTCCCTATCGGGAGGCAATCCTCGCCGGGGTGGCGGCCAATCACGGGCGAGGACGTTGGGCCTTTCGCAAGGAATGTCCGGTGGCGCAGGTGGTCTTCTGCATGGATGATCGAGAAGAGGGCTTCCGTCGTCATCTGGAGGAGCGCAACCCTTCTGTGGAAACTCTTGGGGCTGCAGGATTTTTCGGCGTCCCCATGAATTGGCAAGGGCTAGATGATGCAGGGTTCACCGCCTTGTGTCCGGTGGTGGTGACCCCGGTAAACATAGTACGAGAACAGCCTCAAGGGAACGCTGCCGATCTATCTCGGCGTCATAGTCACCGGCGGGGGTTACGCTTACGTTGGCGAGATCGGTTTCTGCGTCTTTCTCACCGAGGCGTGGTAACTCCGGCACTACTCTCCCTGTTGATGGCGTCATGGGCGTTGATAGGCTTGGTCGGAAGGCTTATGGCCCCTCTGGGGATGGGGCGGTTACTCTCCGCCCTTCGGGTACGTTTCGACTTGACCGTGCCCAGTACCTTGAATTTCATCGCCCCGGCGGAAGATCGTACCCCTAGCCCGGAACAACCCCGTGAAGGTTTTACCGATACCGAACAGGCCACCCGTGTGGAGGGAATGCTACGTACTATGGGGTTGACCTATGGCTTCGCCCCCCTGGTGGTAATTATGGGGCACGGCTCTAGCAGTCAGAACAATCCCCACCTGTCGGCCTACGATTGCGGTGCCTGTAGTGGTCGTCATGGTGGTCCCAATGCTCGTCTCTTTGCTGCCATGGCCAACCGTCCAATAGTGCGCGACATATTGGCCACTCGAGGCATCACCATCCCCGATACGACTTGGTTTTTAGGGACAGAGCGCGACACTGGCAGTGAGGAGATCACCTGGTACGACCTGGACCAACTCCCCACCGGGTTACGGGAGGGGTTGGCGGTGCTACGCCACGACCTGGACGCGACCCGGGCACTCTCTGCCCATGAACGCTGCCGCCGTCTTGCTTCCGCCCCTCGCCACCCAACCCCGATCCAGGCGTTGGCCCATGTGGCGGGTCGAACGGTGGACTTTAGTCAGGCCAGACCCGAACTGGGCCACGTTACCAACGCGGTGGCCCTGATTGGCCGCCGTTCGGTCACCCAAGGGGTATTTTTCGACCGCCGCATGTTTCTCATCTCCTACGACCCGACCCAAGACCCGGAGGGAAAGATCGTGGAGGGCATCCTCCTTGCCGCTGGACCAGTGGGCGCGGGGATCAGTCTGGAATACTATTTTTCTACTGTGAATAATGACCGCTTTGGCTGTGGCACTAAGGTGGTACACAACGTTACCGGCTTTTTTGGCGTTATGGAGGGGACGAGTTCCGATCTGCGTACTGGCCTGCCTCGGCAGATGGTCGAGATTCACGAGGCCATGCGCCTATTGGTGATCGTGGAGCAGAAACCCGGGGTACTTACCGCCATTTGCCAGCGTCAGCGCATCGTGGCGGAACTGGTACTTAATGCCTGGATCCAACTGGCGGCCCTGGATCCCGAAAACGGTGACATTGCCGTTTTCAATCCTGAAATGGGCCGGTGGGAGTCTTGGCAAGGTAGCAACACCCCCCTGCCCCGTGCGGAGAGTTCTCCTGCTTGGTATGGCGGTTGCGACGGTCCACTCGCGCCTGCCCTTATTCGTCAACCTGAGGAACGTACCCATGGTTGAGTCTCTCGTGGTCTGGATCCCCGGTTTACCCGCCCTAGTCGCTGCCAGCATTGTCGTGGGGTGGTTCACCGGTCGAAATCGTGAGGAGGCGGGAGAAAGGGCTACTGCCCTGTTGGCTACGGGGGCGACGGTGCTTTCCTTGCTGTTGCTCCTGGTGCTGGATGCTGCTGCCCTGATGATGGAAAACGCCCCGGGCCAGGTGTCGTATCGCCCCTGGCTGGAAAGTGGAGACTTCCAGGTAATGTTTAGCTTTACCCTGGACCGGTTGAGTTTGGCCATGGCAACTCTGGTGGCAACGATTGCCGTCCTCACCCTGCGTTTTTCGGTCAACTACATGCATCGAGAGGGGGGATTTCAGCGTTTTTTCGCCGTGCTCTGCCTATTCGTGGCCGCCATGTTGCTCATTGTGTTGGCTGGCAACGGGGTAATGATGTTCGTGGGTTGGGAGGTGGCGGGGCTTTCCTCCTACCTCCTCATCGGCTATGCCTATGACCGTTCTATCGCTACCGGCAATGCCGTTCGTGCCTTGGTTACCAATCGATTTGGTGATGCGGGTTTTATCGTGGGTATTGTCCTTACCCACCACTGGTTGCTGGGTCTGGAATGGCCGCAGATCGTTGCCCATGTTCAGCAAGTCGATAATCTTCATGTAGGATTGATCGCTGGTGGATTTATGCTGGCGGCCTTGGCCAAGTCTGGCCAATTCCCTTTTGTCGGATGGTTGCCCCGCGCCCTGGAAGGTCCCACCCCTTCAAGCGCCATTTTCTATGGGTCTCTCATGGTCCACGCTGGGGTCTATCTGCTGCTCCGATTGGAGCCCCTGTTGGTGGAGGTGCCGGTGATAATGGGCCTCCTCGTCTGTCTAGGGGGAGTGACCACTTTCTACGGCTTTTTCTCCGGTTTGGCTCAGACCGATGTTAAAAGTGCCCTGCTCTTTTCTACTCAGAGTCAGGTGGGGATGATGTTTCTAGCCTGTGGTATGGGGTGGTTCGAGTTTGCTTTCTGGCACATGCTAGCCCACGCCGCTTGGCGGGCTTACCTCTTCTTGAACGCCCCGGCTTACATGCATTTGGTGCATGGTCCAGTGCGGCACGTACCCTCCTGGTTGGCGAATAACCTCTTTCTGTATGCAGCGGCGACGCGACGCTTTTGGGTGGACACCTTAGAGGAACAACTCATCATCCGTCCTACTCAGGCCCTGTCCCAGGACGTACAGACCTTTGACGATCTGGTGATTGACCGCATGGTGGGTCACATCCACGGTGGTCGTAATCCCTCTTCTCTGGAGGAGTGGGAGGCGCAACGTCAGAAGTTTCACGAAAATGAAGGCATTGATATTGATTTCGCCTGGGGCCGTGGGATCCTGGGCAATATGTTGGAACGGATTGCCTCCCAGTTGCATCGCTTTGAGGAGCGCCTGTTATTGGGGAGCGGTGGGGATGGTCTCTTGCAGAGTTTGCGACGCCTGGGTCACATTCTGGAATTAACGGATAATTTGTTGGAACAGCCGCGTTATTTGTTGCTTCTCGTGGTTCTGACCTTCGTCGTAATCCTCTAAGTAAAACCGCCATGATCATTTCCGAGATCCCCTGGTCGAGCCAAATAGGTTTTCCTATTCTGGGAGTAATGCAATTCCTTCCTGTCTTGGGGGCGATTCTGCTCGTTGTCACTCGTCGGAGCCAACTGGCGGTATTCATGGCCTTAGTTCTAGGTCTCGTCGAGCTAGGGTTGGCCCTAACTCTTCGTCACACCTTCGTCCCTAACCAACCTGGTCTTCAGTTGGTGGAACGGCTGCCCATCATCGGTCTCCTGAACTACCATTCTGGAGTGGATGGTATTGGTGTGCTGTTCATGCTGCTCACGGCCTTTCTCTCGTTTATGGTGGTGGTGTACGGCATTTTTATTCGTCGTTTTGAGTTTCTTCCGCGCTATCTTGCCGTGGTGCTGGCCATGGAGGCCCTGATCATGGGCCAGTTTGCGACCGTGGACCTGCTCTGGTTCACCCTGCTTACCCTGACGCAAACAGTATTTTCTGGGCAGCTACTCAGGGTGTGGGCCACTTCTTCAGAGGAGGGTCCGGCGGTGGCGCGTTTCTACCAATTCATGGGCGTGTCTCTGCTCTTGCTCATCACTGCGACCCTGCTTCTAGGTTGGCAACATGCGATGGCCAGCGGTGGTTTCTGGTGTTCTGACCTTCCGAGTCTCTCTGCCATTGAACTGCCGCCAGCTTTGCAATCGGTGATCTTCTACCTGTTGCTTTATGGTTTGGCCATTCGTATCCCTATGTTTCCCCTTCACGCTTGGTTGCCCCTTGTAGCGGAACATGGCACGGTGGCTTCGGCCATGGTGCTGCTATTGGGGTTGAAGACCGGGGTGTATGGCTTGATTCGCTTCGTCTTTCCGTTGCTGCCATACGCGGTGGAGCAATGGCACGGTTATGTCATTGCCATTGCCGCCACTGGTATTTTTTATACCGCTCTCCTTGCTCTCATGCAGCAGAACCTGCGTCGACTTGTGGCCTACGCCGTGGTGAGTCATACCAGCATCTTGGTGATTGGTCTGTTCAGTCTTCAGGCCCCCGCTTTTCAGGGAAGTATCATCCTGGCGGCGAATTTTGGTTTGGCGATCTCCACCCTGCTTTTCACTCTAGGCATGGTGTACATGCGTACCAATACCATGCAGTTATCCAAACTGGGGGGAATATTTGACTTCCTACCCGGGATTGCTATTGCTTTTCTGGTGGCCAGTTTGGCTATCGCTGGTATGCCGGGTACCCCTGGTTTTGACGCCGCCCATCTCATACTAGATGCCGCGATTCACACCTTTGGCGCCCTGGTGACCATTACTGCCGCTTTGGGTAATGTCGCGGCGGTAAGCTGTCTGCTGTGGGCCTTTCAGCATACTTTTCTCGCCCACCCGTCCCCCAAAGAGGTGATTACCTTGGCACGGGCTAGTGCCGTGGAGACGGCCTTCGTCGTGGTGATGATTGTGGTGCAGCTAGTGGCGGGGTTTCACTCGGAACCGTGGTTAGGGTTAGTAGATCGGGCCAGTCGAGAGTTGGCCACGCCTTACCAGAGCGAAAGGAAACCAGAATGATGGATATGCCCTATCTGAGTCTGTTGATCGCGTTGCCGCTAGTGGGGGCGGTGTTGCTGGGGGTGGTTCCAGTGAGAGGTCGAATTCGGGAGGTAGCCCTGCTTGTGACTCTGGTGGAATTGGCCTTGGCCCTGGCCACCCTGATGGCGGTGGATCCTAATTCCCACGCCTTTCAATTACAGGAAGAACTCCCCTGGATCCCAGACCTGAACATCCATTACCGAGTAGGGGTGGATGGCCTCTCCGCGCTTTTTCTGCCATTTACCGCCCTGCTCTTTGCTGGGGTGATCGTTGCCTCTCCGGTGATTCAAATCTTGCCTCGGCTTCACTTCTCTATGCTTTTGTTCTTAGAGGGGGCCACCATAGGGGTGTTTACCGCCTTGGACACGATGCTCTTCTTTCTGTTTTGGGAGCTGACCTTGGCACCGGTCTACTTTCTAGTGAGCTTGTGGGGTATCGGTCCTCGCCGTCGGGAGGCAGCGACTAAGTACACACTGCTGATGTTAGTCGGGGGTGTACCCCTTTTATTCGGTTTCCTGATGGCTGCCTTGGCTCATGTCGAGCCGCTGTTCGATCTACCCTCCCTCCTTGCGCATCCTTTGCCTCCCTCTCTCCAGACCATGGTTTTTCTGCTCTTACTGGTGGGATTTGGGGTAAAGACCCCGGTTTTGCCTTTTCATACCTGGCTACCCAGCGTGGCGATGCAAGGTCCAACTGGGGTGGTGGCAGTGATGACCGGTCTCAAACTGGGGGCTTACGGGCTGCTGCGCTTTGCCATTCCCATGGCCCCGGAGGCGGCTCGTAGCTTTCACTGGTTGCTGGCGGGATTGGGGGTGACGGGTATTGTCTATGGCGTTTTGGTTGCCCTAGCGCAGACCAATCTTCGCCGTTTGCTCGCTTACTCCAGCATCAGTCATGTAGGTCTAGTGGTGCTGGGGCTTGCTTCGTTCTCACTTCAGGGGGTGCAGGGAGCAGTATTCCAGCTTCTCAATTTCACCCTGGTGGCGGGTGGGCTCTTTTGTTTGGCGGGATTTCTTCAGCATCGTTTCGGCTCCACCGACCTTATCCACCTAGGGGGGTTGGCGCGTCCTATGCCAAAGGCCGCCATTTTTTTCCTACTGCTGGGATTAGGTGGTCTAGGGATGCCACTGACCTCGGGTTTTCCTGCCGAGTTACTTCTTTTGCAGGGTGCCCTGTCCTCTCACATGGGGGCCGGTCTGGCCGCTCTAGGTGGAGGCATCATCAGTGCGGCCTATTTCTTGGGTTTCTACCGTCAAGCCTTTCTTGGTCCGCTTCGTCACCCCTACCTAAGCCGAGGACCAGACTTACTACCTCGGGAGTTTCTGGTGCTGGGGGTGCTGGGTATTTTGTTGTTGGTCGGTGGATTCTTTCCGAGATTAATCCTTGGTTTTACTCGAATGGCCGCTGAGGGATGGATCCAAAGATTAACAACACCGTAACCAGTGGCAGCAGGACTTTGTCGGGCGCAATAGCGAAGCGTATTGTGCCGAATATTAAACTCGCTCGGTTGCTGGTGAGCGCGAAGAATAGCTATTATTGGCAAGGCTAACCGCTATTGCGCCCTACACGGGCTTATTTTTATTCGTGGTAGGATGGGTAGAGCGAAGCGAAACCCATCGAATCCCGTTCCAATATTCCAAATCCGCGCCCAACACGCCCCCGGTGTCCCGAGGGCGTTCAAGTCAATCAATCAAGTTGGTACAGTGAAAGATGGGTTTCGCTTCGCTCTACCCATCCTACGCTTGCTGGAATGGCCGCAAGTCGCCGCCCACGTCCAGCAGACCGACAATCTTCATGTGGGATTGATCGCTGGTGGATTTATGTTGGCGGCCTTGGCCAAGTTTGGTCAATTCCCCTTTGTTGGATGGCTGCCTCGCGCCTTGGAAGGTCCCACCCCGTCAAGCGCCATTTTCTATGGGTCTCTCATGGTCCACGCTGGGGTCTATCTGCTGCTCCGATTGGAGCCCCTGCTGATGGAGGCGCCGGTGATAATGGGGCCACCAGCGTAAAGTTGCGCAGAGAGAGTATCGTAATTCTTTTAGACACGCCAACGGCGTGTCGGCATATCAGCCCAGGGCAACGCCCTCACGGCCATTAAGTTAAGGGAATCTCTCCTAAAACAAATAGTTACATCATTCCCACGCTCCGCGTGGGAATGCATCCCGCGACGCTCCTGCGTCGCGTGTCTCGAAACACGGCCCATCCATTGTGGTGATTCCGTTCCATACGGTCATATACTGCGATGACTTCCGACTTGTTCGTGATCTTCACCAATACGCGACGCTGGGGCGTCGAGTTATTTAGGGGGCTGCCCTCCTTTTTCGAATATATGGCGAGGTCTACCACGAAACGGAAATCCCACTTTGCGAGCCAGCACATCTTCAATTTCCGTTTTGAACTTCTCATTGCTCAACGGTGTTCCCGTTTGCAAGGCGCATCTTAGCTGCACTAATTCATCAGCATCCGAACAGTCATGGAGAAAGCTACGATAAACAGATTGGCAATCCATGAGAGAATGTCCTAAAGAAAAATATTCCCCGTGTGGTGTCAAGACAGAATTACTCACCCCCAGCGCGTTAGCCGCGTAGCTAGACCAACGATACTTGGTCGGGTGATCCACCATTCCTGCTCTGACTGGGTTCAATTCGATATAACGCATGCAGGACAGTAAATAGATCTGCGATTGAATGATGTTGCTCTTGTATCTTCCCTCCCACAAAGTGCCATGTCGCTGATAGACCTTGTTCACATACCTCACATAATCCCGCCCCACACTTTGGAACAAGCGCCCAACGGAATTGGAAGATTCTGGTGTCAATAACAAATGTACATGGTTGGTGCGGATTCAAACTCGAAGTGCAACTCTTGAATTAACAGTTAGTTGAGTGATCGAGGTACTCTAATTTCTGTATCAGACGAATCCTCGCAGCGTCAAGGGACCGTGGGTGGTGTTTCAGACCTGGATATTGCGGTAGCCATTCTTCAAACATGGGTATCGGGTGACTTTCTGCCATAATTTTGAAGTATTATCGTGCGCAACGAGAACTTTACTTGGAAAGAACCTCCAATGGCTAACAGAGCTGTTTTGTGTCCATGCTGTAAATGTGATCATGTCGTTAAACGCGGCAAGACGGAACTTGGAAAACAACGCTATCTCTGCCTGAAGCCGGAATGTGGTAGGAAGACATTCATTTTAGATTATACCTACCAGGGGTATTTGCCAGAAGTCAAGGAGCAGATCATCGACATGGCAATGAACGGCAGCGGGATCCGTGATACTGCGCGGGTATTGAGAATTAGTCCAGGGACGGTTATTAGCGAAATAAAAAAACAAGAACCCTATATTGAGGCAGTCAATCAGTCACTACTGAAAAGACTGAATGCAGATGACATTGTTGTTGATATTCAAAAGGTTGAAGGTGCTGAAGTGGATGAAATGTGGAGCTATAGCAAAGCCACCATAAAATGATTACGCATAATTTGCGAAGACTTCCTCGGTAGTACGGCGTTCTCTTTTGTCAATCGCCTTTAATTGCGCCCACTTATGTTCGATGGGATTGAAATCTGGTGAATAAGGGGGTAAATATTCCAGAATATGGCCCGCATTTTTGATGGCTTGTTGAATAGACCTTATCGGAAACCCCCTACCTAGCTCTGCCGGACAACGCAACCTCATGATTTATATTGACTGTGGTGGGTGATGAGGAGGTTTCCGATAAGGTCTATTATCGGAAACCTCACCCCCCGCCCCCCTCTCCTTAACAGGAGAGGGGGAGAATTATTCCGTTGTTATGCTTAACTCCTGGACGGAACAGGCAAAAAATCTCCCCCTCTCCTGTTAAGGAGAGGGGGGCGGGGGGTGAGGTTTTGGGTTTCCGATAATGTCTAATGTTTCAGGATTTCTCATTGCCCGTAAGAAAATGGCTCATTTGAGCTAGCAGGCCGCCCCTCTTCTAACAACGCATTTCATTGGAGGAACAAAATGAATTACACGCATATCACTCATGACACGATGATTTCTTTACTCAAGCCTTTTACCGATCATGTTCATACTATCACGACCGACAATGGCAAGGAGTTTTCCCAACATCAACAGATCGCCAAAGAACTGAATGCAGGGTTCTACTTCGCACACCCATATTCCTCCTGGGAGCGTGGCGCTAACGAGAATATGAATGGACTGATCCACCAGTTTTTTTCAAAGAAGATGAGTCTTAAATTCATCCCTGAAAAATTCATCAAGAGGGCAAAGGATCTCCTAAATCACCAGCCACGAAAATGCCCCGGATTAAAAACTCTTTTTGAAGGGTTCAATAATGAGTTAAAATTGGGCAACCCATCCGTTGCACTTCAAGATTGCAATCCGCCGTTCAGCATTTAATTCGGCGAAACGGAACTGACGCAGCAATTCTAAATTACGTTGAAGCCAAGCGTCGTAATCGACTTCGTAAAGGTTCGTCAGTTCACCAATACACGCCAACGCCGCCATAGCTTTGCCTCTCAATCAATTTCGTGCCGCCGCCTGCCGATGCAGATCCTGAAGGCGATGTACTGTAACGTTATCCAAATGTCCGAGGGCCAACGCTGTTGCCAGCGCCCCTGCCATGGTGGTGGTGTAACTCACTTTACGTTGTAAGGCGGTACGTCGAATGGTGTAGGAATCGGCGATGGCCTTGCGGCCCTCAGTGGTGTTGACCACGAAACTCACCTGGTCGTTCTTGAGTAGATCGACGACGTCGGGCCGTCCCTCTCCAACCTTGGCCACCACCTGACACGGTATTCCTGCCGCTGTTAACGTCGCGGCGGTGCCACGAGTGGCGAGGATCTCGAACCCTTGGGCCAGGAAGGCGCGCCCAACTTCCTTGAGATAGGGACGATCGGCGGTGCGTACGCTGATAAAGACCCGTCCCCCACGCGGCAGGGCCATTCCGGCGCCGAGTTGTGCCTTGGCAAAGGCCTCTTCGAAACTCGCCCCTACACCCATCACCTCACCAGTAGATTTCATCTCTGGCCCCAGGATGGGGTCTACGCCAGGAAACTTGATGAACGGGAAGACCGCCTCCTTCACTGAAAAATAGGGCGGCACCACCTCCTCGGTTACTCCCTGTTCTGCCAAAGTCCGACCAACCATGCAGCGCGCCGCCACCTTGGCAAACGGGATGCCAGTTGCCTTGGATACAAAGGGTACGGTCCGCGAGGCCCGTGGATTGACCTCCAAAACGTAGATGTTGTCCCTTTGAACGGCAAACTGGGTATTCATCAGGCCCACCACCCCCAAAGCACGCGCCATCTGCTCTACCTGGGTACGCAATGTCGCCTGAATGGCGGGGGAGAGACTGTAAGGCGGTAGTGAACACGCCGAGTCGCCCGAGTGAACACCGGCTTGCTCGATGTGCTCCATGATGCCCGCGATGACCACTTGTTGACCGTCGCAGATGGCATCGATATCCACCTCGATGGCGTCATCCAGAAAACGGTCGAGCAACACCGGCGAATCGTTGGATACCCGCACCGCCTCGCGCATGTAACGGGCGAGGTCCTCCTCGTCGTGGACGATCTCCATCGCCCGGCCACCTAACACGTAGGAAGGGCGCACCACCAAGGGGTAGCCGATGTGTTCCGCCAAACGCACCGCCTCTTGGGGGTCGCGAGCGGTGCGGTTGGGCGGTTGGCGCAGGCCAAGCTGGTCCACCATCTTTTGGAAACGTTCGCGGTCTTCGGCCAAGTCGATGGAGTCAGGGGTGGTGCCGATGATCGGGGCACCAGCCGCTTCCAATGACCGGGCGAGTTTGAGCGGGGTCTGGCCACCGTACTGGACGATTACCCCCTTGGGCTTCTCTAAGTGGATGACTTCTAGGACATCTTCGAGAGTCAGTGGCTCGAAATAGAGTCGGTCAGAGGTGTCGTAGTCGGTCGAGACCGTTTCCGGGTTGCAGTTGACCATGATGGTCTCGTAACCATCCTCACCGAGGGCCAATGCCGCATGGACGCAGCAATAATCAAACTCAATACCCTGTCCAACGCGGTTGGGTCCGCCGCCCAATACCATCACCTTCTCGCGCTCAAACGATGGAACTGATTCGCACTCCTCCTCATAGGTGGAATACATATAGGCGGTGGTGGCTCGAAACTCCGCAGCGCAGGAATCCACCCGCTTGTAGACCGGACGCACGCCGAGGGTGTGGCGTAACGCCCGAATCTCGCCCTCGTGGGTACCCAAAAGATGGGCCAGACGACGGTCGGAGAAACCGCGACGCTTGAGGCCGAATAAGCCCTCTCGATTCAGGGCTGCGCTCCCCCCCAAGCGGACTTGGTCTTCGATCTGGACCAATTCTTCGATCTGGGCCAGGAACCAGGGGTCAATGTGACAGTAGCCGTGGACCTCGGTAAGCGTCATTCCCACGCGGAAGGCATCCGCCACGTACCACAGACGGCTTGCCCCCGGTACCCGCAATTCCTGACGCAGCCGACGTAGCGCCGTCTGGTCGCGGCCTTCCAGGTGCTCATTTAGACCGTCGGTACCAATCTCCAAACCACGCAGCGCCTTTTGTAGCGATTCCTGGAAGGTACGACCAATCGCCATAATCTCACCCACCGATTTCATTTGGGTGGTGAGATGGGCATCAGCCTGAGGAAATTTTTCAAAGGTGAAACGCGGCACCTTGGTTACGACGTAATCAATAGTGGGTTCAAAAGAGGCCGGCGTTGCCCCGCCGGTAATCTCATTACGTAATTCGTTGAGGGTGTAACCCACCGCAAGTTTGGCAGCGACTTTGGCAATTGGGAAACCAGTGGCCTTGGAGGCCAGCGCCGAGGAGCGTGATACGCGCGGATTCATCTCGATGATGACCATGCGCCCATCGGCAGGATTGATGGCGAATTGAACATTCGACCCACCAGTATCCACCCCAATCTCGCGAAGCACCGCAATCGAGGCGTTGCGCATGATTTGATATTCTTTATCGGTCAGCGTCTGGGCGGGGGCAACCGTAATCGAATCACCGGTGTGGATCCCCATCGCATCCACATTCTCGATTGAACAGATAATGATGCAATTGTCGTGGCGATCGCGCACCACCTCCATCTCGAATTCCTTCCAACCAATCACCGATTCCTCTAGCAGCAATTCGTGGGATGGGGAGAGATCCAGACCACGCCGGCAGATCTCCTCCAACTCTTCGCGGTTATAAGCAATACCCCCCCCCCGAGCCGCCCATCGTAAACGAGGGGCGGATAATAGTCGGATAGCCGATAGTGGGCTGAACCTGATGAACTTCCTCCAAACTATGGGCGATAACCGAGCGCGGCATATTGAGCCCGATGCGACGCATTGCCTGACGGAACAAGTCACGGTCTTCAGCCTTGGCAATTGCCTCGCGCGAGGCACCGATCAGCTCCACATTAAAACGCTCTAGCACCCCCTCGCGACCTAGGTCCATCGCGGTATTGAGTGCGGTCTGGCCCCCCATGGTGGGCAATAAAGCGTCTGGGCGTTCCTGCTCAATAATCCGCGCCACCGTTTGCCAGGTGATCGGTTCGATATAGGTGGCGTCCGCCATTTCCGGATCAGTCATGATGGTCGCCGGGTTGGAATTCACCAGGACTACCCGGTAACCTTCCTCGCGCAACGCCTTGCACGCCTGTGCGCCAGAGTAGTCGAATTCGCAGGCCTGGCCGATAATAATCGGACCAGCGCCGATGATGAGGATGGTATGAAGGTCGGTACGTTTTGGCATGGGTATCTGTTGGGGTATGTCCTGCCCATCACATCAAATCGATCTTTATGACTGAGCGAGGACGGAGTGACAATTTTAAGAAGGCGCAAGGGTTAAATGAGATGTAATCGTTCATTTTCTTCCGTTGAAGCAACCGCTCACTCCCCCTCCCAACGGGAGGGGGTGAATGATTACCCCAATAGTTACGATCGGCGCATCTCTTATATTCCTGTTCGTTGATAGAGTTCGTCCAAACCTAACGATATCTTTGCCGTTCCGCATTCCAGCAAGACGATATCGTTTTCACCTAGAGTCTGTTCCAACCAATCGGTTCCGTCACGATTACGCAAACGGACATAGCATCGCTCAGCGTTAATTAGCAGATAATAACGGAGCACGGGAATATCTCGGTAATGAAACCACTTTTCGCGCTCGTCGATATTGACGGTGGAAGGAGACAGTACCTCAGCGAGAAGACAAGGGGCAACCCGATAAAGCGGGTGATCGTCATCTTCTCGGAGGTCTGGACAAGTCAGCATGACATCCGGGTAATAGTAGGCGCGCTGGATATCGATACGCACCTTCATATCGGCCATGAAGACTTCACAAGAGGTATTACGAGTGGCTGCGTCCAGTTTGACGGTGAGGTTGATGGAAATGCGATTACGTCGAGCACCGACCCCGGCCATGGCGTAGACCTCGCCAGCGACGAATTCATGCTTGCTTTGGGCGTTCTCTTCGCTAACAAGGTAATCTGCCTCCGTGAGATAGAGCCTCTTTAGTGCGTTACCCACGTAAGTTTTCCCATTCGCTTCACTAGGTTTGCTGCGCCGCCATCATCTCCGTAAATTGATCGAACAGCATTCCCACATCGTGAGGGCCAGGACTGGCCTCGGGGTGCCCCTGGAAACTAAAGGCAGGCGTATCTACACGCCGAATACCTTGCAGACTACCATCGAAGAGCGAGCGATGGGTTGCCTCTAAGCTCGTCGGCAGTGTTGTCTCGTCCACCGCGAAACCATGGTTCTGACTGGTGATCATTACCTGTCCAGTATAAAGGTCTTGTACCGGATGGTTGGCGCCGTGGTGGCCGAACTTCATCTTGACGGTGCGTGCCCCACTCGCCAGTCCTAGGAGTTGATGACCTAGACAGATGCCGAAGAGAGGGATGCGATGCGTGGCAATCTCGCGGATGGCGTCGATGGCATAGTTGCAGGGCTCAGGGTCACCAGGCCCATTGGACAGAAAGACGCCATCGGGCTTCATGGCCAATACATCCTGTGCAGTGGTTTTGGCCGGTACCACGGTGACCTGGCAGCCACGATTCACCAGCATCCGTAGGATATTGCGCTTGATGCCGTAGTCGTAGGCCACGACCCGGAAGCGGGCATCTCCTGGATCAGGAGACTGGTGGCCGTGACCGAGGCTCCAAGTCCCTTCGGTCCAGGGGTAGGGGATGGTACTGCTCACCACCTGTGCCAGATCCATCCCCTTGAGTCCAGGGAAGCTACGCGCGGCAGCCAGCGCCTCCTCGATGTCGATCCGGGGACCGGCCATGATCGCGCCGTTTTGGGCGCCTTTCTCGCGCAAGAGACGGGTCAGGCGCCGCGTATCAATGCCCGCGATCGCTACCAGACCATGGATGGAAAGGTACTCCGGCAGGGAGTGGCGCGCCCGAAAGTTGGATACCAGAAGCGGCAGGTCGCGGATCACCAGCCCAGTGGCGTAGACCTGAGGCGACTCCTCGTCTTCCAGGTTGCAACCGACGTTGCCAATGTGGGGATAGGTGAGGGTAACTATTTGTTTACAATAGGAGGGATCCGTGAGGATCTCCTGGTAACCGGTGATCGCGGTGTTGAACACCACTTCACCCACCGACAGGCCCTCCACGCCGATAGATTCGCCGCGGAACAGGCTGCCGTCCTCCAGGGCCAGCAAGGCTGGTTGACGCACATTCACCTCCGAGGGCCAAACATACAAAGCGGGAGGACCCGCTATGGAGTACTCCCGCCAACTAAAAAATCGGATTTCTTCTACGAGAAATAGGCGCGGAACCGTAGAGGCTCTTCCTCGTTTCGTATACCAATTTCACCTGTTTTCCGATATAAACGGAGATAAAATCTATATTAGGATACTGGTTCCGACCGCGAGCCGGAATTCTATCGACCTACCTTCCCGCTGTCCAACCGCCGTGTGGTTGGGCGGTCCCTTCCCATGTAAGAACTAGCGAATTAAACCCTGTGGCATCGTTTTCCGTACACCTATCCGTTGCGATGAGTGCGAGTGGCGTTTGTGCAACCAGTCTGCTCGTCGCTGGGGTGGCTACGCCCCCCGAGGTCGCCCTCTACTTCACCCTGGGAGCGATGGGAGGGGTCGCTCCCGACGTAGACTCGGATGGTTCTACGCCGTTACGCATCAGTTTCGAGACGCTCTCTCTGTTGGGCGCCTCATTTTTGATGTTCAGTCTAGGTACCCAGCTCTCAGTGGCGGAGTTATGCCTGGTGTGGCTAACAATATTCCTCTCGCTACGTTACGGATTATTCCATGCATTTAATCGTCTTACTGTCCATCGAGGGGTGTTTCATACTATTCCTGCGGCATTTCTCAGCGGTTTTTTGACTGCCACAATTTCTCATCGATTGGGAGGAGTGGCATCACTTCAGTCATGGATTGCGGGGGCCTTTGTAACCTTGGGTTACCTGGTTCATTTAATCTTGGACGAGATCTATAGCGTCAATCTCTACGGGGCGCAGATAAAACGTTCCTTTGGAACCGCCCTCAAAATCTTTGCGCCGCATAGCCCGCTGGCTTCTCTGCTTTTATACGTGGCCTTGGTTGCCTCTTGGCAATTTACCCCAGATGCCCGACCGTTTGTAAATATTTTTACTAATCCCCAATTCTGGCAACACATCGAGACGCGCTTGTTACCCCATAATGGATGGTTTCACAATTTTCGAGCGAATAGTGCGTGACAGTTTTTTTGGTTACCCACCAAAACTATGACGCCTATTCTTACACATCGTTCTTCACCGCATCGGTGACAACTTTACATCATTCCTACGCGGAGCGTGGGAATGATGTATCCTGCGCAGGTCTTACTTGACAAAACGATGACCAAAGCCGGAGATTGAAACATGTACCCCTTAATTCCGTACGCGATGACCCGCGACGAATACCTGATCATGGACGAGACATCAGATGAAAGGCGTCAATCACCCCGGGCTAAAGCCCGGGGCTTGTGAAAGCAAGCCCGAGATTGAC
>CAUYTY010000199.1 GCA_963575655.1 Gammaproteobacteria bacterium
TCCGTCCAATATGCTATTTAGCTGGAGTCCCCTAACCAACGCGCAGGTTAGTAACTGCACCAATTGCCCTATAGGCTACTTAGATATTCTTTAATGGAGGCTATTGAAATGAGTGTTGCACCAAAGCTGGTAAAGAAACTTCCCGGCGTTCTTGCTTTCCAGCGCCGGCATGTTGTGACCGATGCGTTGATGTATTCCGAAATTAAGGGGGATTTTGAGACCTATCCGCTACCAGTCATCCGTCACGGTATTCGTGGCACCCAAAACGTCAATGAGGGAAAATCCGACGCCGCTACTGCTAGCGCAGCGAAAGGTGGCGAACGGGAGATCTCAAATATTCAGATTACGGATAGCGCAAAGCTTGACCCCAATGCGGATGCCTTGATTGTGAATTTCAGTTTGCGTCTGCTTGATATCTCCGATGGGTTGGACGCATGCGTGGCGGCGGATAAAGTGGATGGACAGATCTTACGCGAAAGTCTGACCAGTTTCATGACACGTGCGAAATCGTCCGAAGGACTGATGGAGGTGGCACGTCGCTACACACGCAATATTGCTAATGGTCGTTGGTTATTTCGTAATCGCACGATTGCTTCTAGCATCGAGATTTCCATTGCACACAAAGAAAAGCTGTTGGCGCGCTTCGATGCGCTTGCGTTGCCGACAAATCGTTTTGGCGACTATTCCGATGACGAGAGTCGTGTCGCCGAGGTGTTGGCTCAGGGGCTACGTGGTGAATCAACGCATGGGGTTACGGTAACCGCTCGCATTACTTTTGGTTTCAAGGGTAGTATTGAGGTGTTTCCTAGTCAGAACTACATAGAAAATAAACCAAAAGGTTTTGCACGCTCACTTTTTCGTATTGGTAAACCAGAACGTATCCATCGCGACGAGCCTGTAGAGTTTCGTGTAATGGGACAGGCGGCCCTTCGAGACCAAAAAATCTTTAATGCTATCCGTACTATTGATACCTGGTATCCAGCTTTTCCAGAGACCGGATTTCCGATTGCGGTGGAGCCAGCAGGGGCCTCGTTGAGTCAGCAGGAATTCTATAGACCGAAAGAGTCATCCTCTTTTGCTATGTTCAAACGTCTCAATACCATCGATCCAAACTCGCCGGATGGGATGTTTTGTATTGCTGCCCTCGATCGTGGTGGGGTCTATTCTGATTCTGACAAAGCGGTAAAAGAGGAGAAAAAGAAGCGTGCGAGTTCGTCAGCCGATGATGGGGCTGTCGATGACGAAACTTCATTGGAATGAGAGCATTAGTATTATGAAACCGTTAATCTATTGTGATCTTGAGGTACGCGCGGATACCAAGAATGAAGGATTTGCCTTGCCAATTATGGAGCGGACGCTCGGGGTGTTGCATGGGGTATTTCGTCAATCGCCTGATTGTTACGCTATTGCTTTGCCTCAGGCACAATCCGGGGAACGTCGCCATCCCGGGGCAGTGATTCGTGTATTTGCGGAGACTCGGGAAGATCTGGATCGACTGGTAACTACCATTCAGGATTTTCCCGTAGTACGGGATTATCTGATGATTGGTTATCCTCGTAGCGTGCCGGTAGGTTTTAATGGTCCATGGCGTGAATATCGACGTTATCGTATTACCAACCGGGGTTCACGACTAGAGAAATGTCGCGAATTCAGATTACAGGAAGCGAGCAAATTGCCTTATTTGCGTGTAGTCAGTCGCAGCACCGGTCATGGCTTTGGGCTTTACGTTGCGTCGGTGGAGGGTAGTCAGGTGGATGACTGCAAACCAGATAGTTATGGTTTATCCGTCGCTACCCGACCCTTTGCTTTACCATGGTTGGCATAAGTTACCGCCATATAGGTGGTATGAAAGATGAAACAGACCGTTAAACCACGACAAATCATTATGTCAAAGCGTGCGAATGTGTTCTATCTGGAACACGTCCGCGTGCAGCAAAAGGATGAGCGCGTCGTGTATCTTACGGAGCAGGACAACACTACAGAGCATTTTTTTAACATCCCGGAGCGTAATACTGCATTTCTCCTTCTCGGTAAGGGGACATCGATTACCGATGCCGCTATTCGTAGGCTGGCTGATTCGAATGTGGTGATCGGTTTTGTTGGCAATGGAGGCAGTCCGCTTTTGGGAAGCGTGGATATGGCTTTTCTCACGCCTCAGTCCGAGTATCGTCCCACCGAATATATGCAGGCCTGGATGCGCATGTGGTTAGACGAAGAGAAACGTCTAGGTGTGGCTAAGAGTTTCCAGAAAGAGCGTATTCGTTGGGTGCGGGAGAGTTGGGATGCTAATGCTGATCTCGCCGCGTTGAAGTTGCGGTTACCGGATGCTGCGATTCGTTCCTATGAGGGGCGTATCGCAGCGGCGACTAATACCATCGAGCTAATGTCTGGCGAGGCGGAATGGGCGCGTCGTTTGTATGGTCTACTCTCGGGGGCTTTTGGGCTCAAGGAATTCAGACGTGAGGAGGGTAAGCGTAGCAGATCGACACTGCAAGACAGTGCAAACAGTTTTATCGACCACGGGAATTACATTGCTTATGGTTATGCGGCGGTGGCCCTCAATGTTTTGGGAATTTCTTTTGCCTTACCGGTATTGCATGGAAAGACTCGCCGTGGCGCCTTGGTCTTTGACGTAGCCGACTTATTCAAAGATGCGATTGTTTTACCGTTGGCGTTTAAGCACGGTAAACAGGTTAGTCGTGATCAACAGTTCCGCGACGAGTTAATCGAGGTGTGCCTAACCCACGAGGTGCTCGACCGTGTCATCGAGACCATCAAAACAACCCTTGAAGAAAGACCTTCATGAATCAATATGTTACAAACATACCTTAATAGGATGGTATTTCCGGGAGGATCTATGATAACTACCTGATGTGTCGTAGAATGTTGCCAGGTTGGGCACGATTTACCGCCATGTGGGCGGCTTAGAATTCAGTGTAGTAAAACTTAACCCCCCCCCCTTGATTTACCGCCATGTGGGCGGCTTAGAATTATACTTGTACGAAGTGTAGACGGGGTGCCCCATTTACCGCCATGTGGGCGGCTTAGAATAGAAGGTCCAAGGCCGAAAATTTCCGATTTCGATTTACCGCCATGTGGGCGGCTTAGAATAGTATCTATAAGATAATCCTTCACCACCTCTTATTTACCGCCATGTGGGCGGCTTAGAATCTCTGACCCCCGTCATCGATGTAAATGACCTCATTTACCGCCATGTGGGCGGCTTAGAATTCATCACAGAGATCATCGCTATCGCTATCTAGATTTACCGCCATGTGGGCGGCTTAGAATAGCGGTAGAGAAAAGCCATTTTTTATTAATGCATTTACCGCCATGTGGGCGGCTTAGAATCTGCCCAGACTGAGGTTGCAGCGCATAATGCTATTTACCGCCATGTGGGCGGCTTAGAATGTCTGGAAAACAGCACAAAGGCGGATATTGTTATTTACCGCCATGTGGGCGGCTTAGAATGTTCCGCCGAATTGGGAAATTTTGGCGACACCATTTACCGCCATGTGGGCGGCTTAGAATAACATATCATTACCGCCGTTTATCGAAATGAGATTTACCGCCATGTGGGCGGCTTAGAATTGAGCCGCCGCGCATAGCGCCGCTCCCCTCAGATTTACCGCCATGTGGGCGGCTTAGAATTATAAACAATAGGCGTGCGAGAGGGGATAATTATTTACCGCCATGTGGGCGGCTTAGAATACCCGGCAGACCCCGAACCAGAGGAGAGATGGATTTACCGCCATGTGGGCGGCTTAGAATATTCAAGTGGCCAGTCGTGAGGATATTGTGAAATTTACCGCCATGTGGGCGGCTTAGAATAGTGACGTGTCACGGGTGCGGGAGCTGCACCTATTTACCGCCATGTGGGCGGCTTAGAATAAAAAACCACAGGAATGTGTGTGTGGGGGGGGGGGGGGATTTACCGCCATGCGGCGGCTTAGAATCGTTAGAGTGAAAGTAACTGGGCAGAGTAAACTTAAATTAACCCAAGTTGCCACCAATTCGCTTTTCGCCCCTCTCTCTTCGGGGAGGGGGTTTTCTGTTGTTCAGCGTGTAGGTAGCAATTGGGTTAATTAACCCAAGTTGCCACCTACTTGTCCCCTCCCCAGCCCTCCCCGTAAACGGGGAGGGAGTAGGCCGCAGACCTCCCCCCATTTACGGGGGGATTGAGGGGGGACGATTGGATGCGATCCCGAATTTGAATAGGTGGCAACTTGGGTTAATTATCAACTGCGGAAAATAACGCGAATGATGCGGCTCGTTCCTCACCGCATCCTACGTGGGATGATTTACCTCCATGTACACTGGCGAAACGAACACACCGAGCGCGAACGACGTTATCTGCCTCGGGTCTTACCGCCAAGGTTTCAGCATCCAATACACGCATCAAACGCATATTGCCTGGTCGATGACTACGGCTGCTGTTACTTCCCTGACACGCCGCTGGTTGACGAAGGCCCACACACGAGCCGGTGGTAGGTTGCCGAGCACCAGCCGCGAGGATACTGCGGAAAAGCGCTGGGAGAGGCTGCGCTGAGGGCGCAGATGGTAGGTAAATTGAATGAACAATCCACCTGGTTCTAGGATCTCTGAGACCTCACGAATGATGGTCGCCACAACCCGAGGCGGCAATGAGCGTAAAGGCAGCCCAGAAACGACTACGGCGATCCCTTCCTCGCCCCGGAGTAGGTTAGTAAGGTACATGGCATCGCCCTCTACCACCTGGATCCGTGGGAAACGTGCCCGTAGCACCGCCGCTAGGGTTGGCGCTCGTTCCACGACTATCAGCCGTTCCGGCGGAATTCCTCGCTCCAACAGGGCCTCGGTCACAACCCCGGTACCACCACCGAGTTCCACAACCTTGCCCTTTCCATCGCATGGCACCGCAGCAGCGATGCGTTTGGCGAGTTGGCGAGAACTTGGCCACACCGCCCCCATCTCCCTGGGATTCGTCACCAGCTCGCGCAGAAATACTGCCGCCGGTAAACGAGAAGCAACCTGAATAGCGCGTTTAATACTGCGTCGGGTTGGATGAGCAAGGGAAGCACTAGCAGCAGTGGGCATGGGTAGTCGATTATCGAGTGAAGGGAAATTACCCGATCTGTAGGGGGTATCGCTTGATGCGCTACGTCCTTACAGTCTCTAGAACTACAAAACTATCACAATCGACAGGCTTAGGACAAAAGAACAAATGTTCACTAGGGGGTCTCACTATTTTCCCTGGAAAATACCATGGCTACGTTTTTTATTCCGTATCATCAACCGGTTATAGTCTCACACGGTTTCTTACCGTATCGGAAACAGTGAATCTATGTCCTAATAGTGTTCGTCTGGGCTGGGAGAAAATTCGTCCCGAATTTTGTCGCAGAGCAGGCATATATTGCAACTTCATGTTTATAAAGGAACTTAATGTAGGCCTGGCGTGATTTTCAAGATTTCCATGAACGGTAATCAAAGGAGAAATAGCAGGCTCTCTCAGGAAGTTATGGAATCTCTTATAATACAGTAGGTTGCCGTAATTTCTCGGTCTGCCGAATGTTTTCTGACAAAATGTCCACGAAGGAATGCGGACGGAAACCCGCAGAAACACTCAGCTTACCTTAACCCAAATCTCTATCCCTATCCGTCATTTTGGTATTCCCTAGCAGAATGACCAACTTGATAACAGGAGGCAACCATGAATACTTCGCACATACTAATGTTGAGTGCTTTTTTGGCCCTGACTAGCGGCAGTCTTGTGTTGGCGGAAGAGCCAGCGGTGGGGGGCAGTCCAACCCAGGGGGTAACCACCCCTACTGGTACCTCACCAACATCGGCCTTACCGACGGGACAGCCGTTGGGGAAGGTTGATGTCCATGCGCAACGGATCAGGCAGGCGCTGAACCTCACCAACGAACAGTTGGCCGTTTGGCAGAGGTTCGAGGATACCTGGCGTGAGCAGAGCAAGGCCATCGTACAGGCACAACAGACACGGACGGACTTTCCGATGACGGCCCCGGAGCGCCTACAACGACAAATAACTCTTATGGAACAGCGATTGAACGCAATGAAGGCCATCAGTGTCGCGCAGCAAGCCCTGTATCAGGCGCTAACCCCACAGCAGCAACGCATCATGGACACACTGGCCCCAGGGGCAGGGTCAAGTCCTGGAGCCCCCACCGGGGCCTCTAGCGCCCCCAATGGCGCTTCCGGTCGCGGCATAAGGAAATAGTCTCGGAACACCTACCGTAACCCAAGTCGTCGCCTGTCCATGGTTGAGTGGTTCCGGTAGGTAAACGCCCGAACGGATTCCGCTAATCCCTACCAGAATGACGATTGAATGGAGCCATGGATAGCCACTCTCCCAGGAAGCCCGAAACGATTACTAACTCAATCGGCTACCAATCAATCGTCACCCTCTTGTTATAAATAGGATTAATAGGACATCTAGCCCATTCATTATTACGATTCCGAATAAATCTGATCTTCTCATCCTATTTCTTGTGTTTTGCTGGGATCTCTAGTCATTTTGTAGATAATTAGCAACTGAGCAAATTTCGTAGGACGTAATCCATTGTTATCATAGTGTTAACAGAATGTATCGATATGTCACAAGAAATTTCTAGGAGATTAGGTGTTTAACGTTGAGAGGATTAGTTATGTAATGAATTAAGACTTTGTAAGGGGCCAGCTACGGCGCACTCTTGACGAATATTGGCGAAGAATGCTATAATTTATTTTTATGGTCCCTCTGACGGATGGACTTTCTATGCCGTGTTATCCATTCGTGGTTCGGTTATGCCCTTGGGTCCCCAATTAAGGTCCAATACTGTCGTGTATGACAGACGATCAACAGATCAATTATTGCGAACGACGGGAAGAGAAGCCCCGAAGGATGACGGCTTCCCCGGCGAGATTAAGATTCTTAGGTAATTATTCATCTCCTCCCATCAGAAGGGGTGAGTAGTTGCAATTCCGTTTATCTGTCGAGAACGCAAATATTTTGTTCCTAACGAGGAAAAAGCAATGAAGATTGGTATACCAAAGGAGGTCTTTCCAGGGGAAAAACGGGTTGCGGCGACACCTGATTCCATTGAAAAGCTCACCAAGTTGGGATTTTCCTTTGTGGTTGAATCGGGCGCTGGTGATTTATCCGATTTTTCCGACGATGTTTATCGTGAGGTGGGGGCCGAGGTTGTTGATAGTCCCAGCGCAGTGTGGGATAGCGCCGACATTATTATGAAGGTGCTGGCCCCGATGCAGCATCCTGTATTGGGGTACCACGAGGCCATGTTGCTCGGTCCAGGTAAAACGCTGATTAGTTTTATTTGGCCTGCCCAAAATGCCGAGTTAATGCAAGGCTTGGCCGCAACCAATGGCTCGGTCCTGGCTATGGATGCGGTACCCCGTATCTCGCGTGCCCAGAAGTTGGATGCCCTCTCCTCCATGGCCAATATCGCCGGTTACCGTGCGGTGGTAGAGGCAGCTTATCAATTTGGTCGCTTCTTCACTGGTCAGATAACCGCCGCGGGTAAGGTACCACCTGCCAAGGTGTTTGTGATTGGTGTGGGTGTGGCGGGTCTTGCCGCGATTGGTGCGGCCAATGGCTTGGGCGCCATCGTGCGGGCCAGCGATACTCGGCCCGAGGTCAAGGACCAGGTCAAGAGCATGGGGGCGGAATTCGTTAGCGTTGACTACCAGGAGGACGGAACCGGGGTGGGTGGTTACGCCAAGGTGATGAGTGAAGGCTTCCTCAAGGCCCAAGCGGAGATGATTGCCCGTCAGGCCATGGAAGTGGACATCATCATCACTACCGCGCTGATCCCCGGAAGACCTGCCCCCAGGTTGATTACCGCCGGCATGGTGAAGAGCATGAAGCCCGGCTCGGTGATTGTGGACCTTGCCGCCGGACAGGGTGGTAACTGTGAATTGACCGAACACGGCCAGGTCGTGGTACGCCACGGGGTGACCATCATCGGTTATTCCGACCTCCCCAGCCGTTTGTCGCGTCAGGCGAGTCAGCTCTATGCCACCAATCTGGTGCATTTGGTGGAGGAGCTGTGTCCCGACAAGAGTGGGATCATCAACATCGACATGGACAATGAGGTGATTCGAGGCACCACAGTTATTAAGGAGGGACAGATCACCTATCCGCCACCAGCGCCCAAGATCTCGGCGTCTCCGGCTCCGCAATTGGTCGCTACGCCACCGATAGCGGCAGCCCCCAAGCCGGCGGGGCATGGTCATGGTGCTGGCGCACCAACCTCTGCTAAGTCGACGGCCATCCTTGGCGCGGCGGTAGCAGTAATCTTCGCCCTTATTGGTTATGGCGCACCGCCAGCCTTCCTCAGTCACTTTACGGTGTTCGTGTTGGCCTGCTTTATCGGCAACATGGTGATCTGGAATGTCACCCCGGCCTTGCACACCCCGCTCATGAGTGTCACCAATGCCATTTCCAGCATTATCGCGATCGGCGCCTTAATCCAGATATCCTCCCCCGGAATCCTCATCACCGTCTTGTCGGGGTTAGCCGTAGTGCTAACCGCCGTCAATATGTTGGGTGGCTTCTGGGTCACCCAGCGCATGTTGCGCATGTTCCAGAAATAAAGGAGACGATGACCCATGAGCGAAGGTTTGATGACCGCCGCCTATATCGGCGCCACCATTCTGTTCATCCTCAGCCTGGGGGGGCTTAGCCACCCTGAGACCTCCCGGCGTGGCAATCTGTTTGGCATCATCGGCATGGCCGTTGCGGTACTTGCCACTCTGGCGGGTCCTCGCGTTACCGGTACCGCCACTTTCTCTATCATTCTCAGCGCTGTGGCCGTTGGTGGCGTAGTGGGGGTCATTGCGGCCATTCGGGTCAAGATGACCCAGATGCCTGAGCTGGTGGCCCTTATGCACTCGCTGGTGGGTCTGGCGGCCTGCTTGGTGGGGTATGCCAACTACATCGACCCCACTACTCAGCTCGTCGGGGCGGAGCGGACCATTCATGAGGTTGAGATCTATCTGGGCATTCTGATCGGTGCGTTGACCTTCTCAGGGTCGGTGATTGCCTTCGGGAAGCTCTCCGCCAAGATTAGTGGCAAGCCGCTCACCCTACCTGGGCGTCACTGGCTCAATCTGGGCATGCTGATTGCCGTCATCTATTTCGGTAAGGTGTTTCTGGGGGCTCACTCTCCCGCAGACGGGATGATGCCTCTTGCCATTATGACGGTGATTGCCCTGGCCTTCGGGGTGCATATGGTGATGGCCATTGGTGGTGCGGACATGCCGGTGGTGGTTTCGATGCTCAACAGCTACTCCGGTTGGGCGGCCTCTGCCACTGGTTTTATGCTCAACAATGACCTGCTGATCGTGGTGGGTGCGTTGGTAGGCTCTTCCGGCGCCATCCTGAGTTACATCATGTGTCGGGCGATGAATCGCAAGTTCATCGCGGTGATCGCCGGTGGCTTTGGTACCGGTGGTGGTTCGACCCCAGCGGCGGGTGCGGCCCCAACCGGGACGGTCTCTTCGATTAGTGCCCAAGAAACTGCCGAGATGCTGCGCTCCGCTAGCAACGTAATCATCATCCCCGGTTACGGTATGGCCGTGGCCCAGGCGCAGCATACGGTGTGTGAGATCACCAAAATCCTGCGTAACAAAGGGGTCAACGTTCGCTTCGGTATCCACCCGGTGGCGGGCCGTATGCCCGGTCACATGAACGTATTGTTGGCGGAAGCCAAGGTCCCCTACGACATCGTTCTGGAGATGGATGAACTCAACCACGATTTCCCAAGCACTGACGTAGCCATGGTGATTGGCGCCAACGACATCGTGAATCCATCGGCTCAGGAGGACCCCAACTCACCCATCGCGGGAATGCCGGTGTTGGAAGTCTGGAAGGCCAAGACCTCCATCGTGATGAAGCGTTCGATGGCCTCGGGCTACGCTGGCGTAGACAATCCGCTGTTCTACAAAGAGAACAACCGGATGCTGTTCGGCGATGCCAAGAAGATGTTGGACGAGGTCATGAATAGCCTGCGTTAGGCGCTATTCGCCTAAGTCGCGACGTAGTGTAAGGATCTCGCGTAGGATGTGGTTCGTTTCTCACCGCATCCTACGCAGGTTTTAGTAAAACACCCCGTGGGGTATATCTGATAAAACGATGACCAGGGCTCAATACGACCATGCCACATCGTTATGCAAAAGATCCGCTCAAAATCACCCATCTCGGTGAATTGCAGCGCCGCGTTACCCAAACCTGCGGCACTGAGCCACCGTTCCACAATGCATTCTGGAATAATAAACGCGAGGGGATCTATGTTGATATCGTCTCGGGTGAACCGCTATTTTCCTCACGCGACAAATATGACTCCGGTACCGGCTGGCCGAGTTTCTCGCGTCCACTGGAGGAACAGCACATCGTTAGCAATATCGACAACAGTCATGGCATGACCCGTACTGAAGTACGTTCTAAATATGGTGATTCGCATCTTGGTCATCTCTTCCCCGATGGCCCGAAGGAAACCGGTATGCGCTACTGTATTAACTCAGCGTCGCTCCGTTTTATCCCCAAGGAACAATTGGTCGAGGAAGGTTACGGAGAGTATGTGAAACTATTTGCGGAGTCAGCGTGATGACCAGTGAAACAGCAATTCTTGCCGGTGGTTGTTTCTGGGGGATGGAAGAGTTGATTCGAAATCTGCCAGGTGTACAGGCCACCCGAGTTGGTTATAGCGGTGGGGTGATCGACGATCCCACTTATGAAGACGTAAAAACCGGTACCACGAATCATGCGGAGGCAATCGAGGTAACTTTCAATCCTACGCAGCTATCCTACCAAAAACTCCTCGAATTCTTCTTTCAAATTCACGACCCATCCACCAGGAATCGTCAGGGCAACGATCGCGGCAGCCAATATCGTTCGGTTATTTTCTACCTAAACGACGCGCAACAACAGGTCGCACAAGAAATCATCACCCGCATCAATCATTCCGGGAAATGGCCAGCAAGCATTGTCACGGAAGTAGTCCCGGCCAGAACATTCTACACAGCGGAGGACTATCACCAGAAATACCTCCAACATCACGTTGGTGGATATACCTGTCACTTCATCCGTCCCCATTGGACGCTGTAATTCCGGCTATCCGCCCAACCCGCGACACCTCGGTGACCAAGGCTCCGAGAAACAGGGCTAGAACTAGACTGCGGGATGGGTGTGACCTGATCCCTCAACAAGACAGTGGATACGCTGGTCAAGGATTGACACATAATACCCGCCTTTCTACCATACATCCCTGGAAATATGTAATCCTGTCCAGCAATTTCACGTAGTCTGCAGATCCGTCGAGATTGTGCAGAACGCAGTGGGGGGCATAACCGTGCAGCAAAGCGGCAGCAAAACTAGGCGTTCCCCCTGACACATCTGTAGACTGTGCAAACGTCAGAGATATCAGGCATGTTCGCAGAGGTTCTGTCTCATCCATGTCCCATCCGCCGCTCATCCAACCCCCCTCCCCTATTCCCTGTGCCCCTCACCCCGGACCAGTACCGATGCGTCCGGCCTTGTTATTGGGTTGGTCGGTGCTGGCACGCTTGGGGCTGTCCACCACGGTCTTGGCGTTGCTGTGGATAGCGATGATGGGATGGGCGCTCAAATGACCAAACTACGGGAAGCTGTGAGCGACGCGGTACGCCTCCATGACTTGACCCTCGGCTATGAGCGCCACCCGGCGGTACACCACCTGTCGGGAGGCCTCAGTGTCGGGAGCCTTACCGCCGTAGTAGGACCCAACGGGGCCGGGAAATCTACGTTACTGAAGGGATTGATGGGCCTGCTGCGACCACTCGGCGGACGGATCGAATGGGGCAGCGGAAACCCCCGTCAGGCCGCCTACCTACCGCAACAGGCAGAGTTAGAACGCGATTTTCCCATCACGGTGGAAGAGGTGGCGAGCCTTGGGTTGTGGCGTCAACTGGGGATCTGGCACCCCCTGACGGCCACGTTGCGCGACCACGTGTACGAGGTGTTGGCGATGGTGGGACTCGCGAGCTTTGCCCAGCGCGAGGTGGGTTCCCTCTCCGGCGGACAGTTCCAGCGGATGTTGTTCGCCCGTCTGCTCCTCCAGAATGCCGAGGTGATCCTGTTGGACGAACCCTTTACCGCTATTGACGAACGCACCACCATCGATCTGCTTGCCTTGGTGAAACGCCTCCACAGCGAGGGGCGCACGGTGGTGGCGGTGCTCCATGACCTGGACCTAGTACGCAACCACTTCCCCGAAACCCTACTACTCGCACGCGAGGCAGTGGCGTGGGGACCCACCCCGCAGGTGCTGACCGCAGATAACCTGACACGCGCCAGACAATTACAAGAGGCCTGGGACGAACAAGCACCAGTGTGTGTACGGGAGGCGGCATGAGTCTGTGGGAATTGGCGGTCCAGCCTTTCGTGGAGTTTGCCTTTATGCGTCGCGCCCTGGTGGGGTGCCTGGCCTTGGCTCTGGGCTGTGCGCCGATTGGGGTGTTTCTGTTGCTGCGTCGGATGAGTCTGATGGGGGATGCGATGTCCCACGCCATTTTGCCAGGAGCAGCGGTGGGGTTTCTGCTGGCAGGGATGTCGGTGCCCGCGCTCAGTGCGGGCGGACTTGTCGCAGGTCTGGCGGTGGCGCTCGCAGCCGGGGCGACGGCACGTGCTACGGTGCTCCGCGAGGATGCGACCCTCGCTGCTTTCTATCTGATCTCACTCGCCTTGGGGGTACTGCTGGTCTCGCTCAAGGGCAGCAACGTAGACCTGCTGCATGTCTTGTTCGGTACCGTGCTTGCCTTGGACGATGATGCCTTGCTGTTGCTGGCGGGGATCGCCACCATCACCCTGCCGGTGCTGGCGCTGATCTATCGACCGCTGGTGGTGGAGTGTTTCGATCCCACCTTCTTACGCGCCGTGGGAGGTCGAGGACCATTGGTCCACATGGTGTTTCTGGCCCTGGTGGTACTCAATCTGGTGGGGGGATTTCAGGCCCTCGGCACACTCATGGCGGTAGGGCTGATGATGTTACCGGCAACAACCGCCCGTCTCTGGACACGTACCCTCGGTGGAATGATTGGTGTTTCCCTGTTGGCCGCATTCACCGCCGGTTATTTAGGATTGCTCCTTTCCTACCATGCCGCGCTACCTTCGGGTCCAGCAATTGTCCTAACCGCTGGTAGCTTGCTGATCCTTTCCCTCTTTATCGCCCCTCGACGCGGATTGCTGGGGCGCTTTTGGTCGCGGAATCATCTCGAAGGGTAATTAACCCAAGTTGCCACCTATTCAAAACTCGGGATCGCATCCAATCGCCCCCCCTCAATCCCCCCCGTAAACGGGGGGAGGTCTGCGGCCTACTCCCTCCCCGTTTACGGGGAGGGGGCAAGTAAGTGGCAACTTGGGTTAATTAGTATCTGGCCGGAAACTATCCTGATTTTTCAACCAATCAGGTTGCGAAACACAAAATCGGAGTTTCCGTCCAGGTACTACCTATGGCTCCATTCAATCGTCATTCCGGTAAGGATTGCTGGAATCCAGGCCACGGATGGCTTGCTCGGCAACTCACATCCCTATGTCCTGAATTCAATCAGTCTCTGCCGAAATGACGGCCTAACGGTTACGTCCGAATATTATTAGTAGCGACCACGGGGGCGTCTGTAATCCTCACTGGGACTAATATGCCGATTATCGTACTCGATACCATCCTTCACTTCCCTGATCGCGTCGTCGATGAGGCGGATAGCCTCTCCACGGTGAGAACCTTTGTCACTGGACGCCTTTGATAACTGTTCACGAGCGTCCCGCAAGAGATTAAGAGCTGCGGTCATGTGGGGTTGTGGTTCTGCATAGGCCAGGGGGATGACATTGAATGCGCAGATCCCGAGGGTAAAAGCAATGAGTAAGGTGGCAAATTTTTTCATCAGTTCTCCTAAATAGCTAAAAGATAACCCAAGTTGCTACCTAATAAACGATGCACCTGCTATTCCCTATTGAAATAACAGATAGGTAACAGCTTTGGTTCGGTAAAAGATAAAAGGCAGCGGAACGAGCGGATGAGCATCGCTTTTGTGGGGGGGAGTTGTCAAGAGTGGGAATATCGCCAAAGATCTACCTAACTCAAGTTGTTGCCCAGTAGACATTATCGGAAACCCAAAACCTCACCCCCCGCCCCCCTCTCCTTAACAGGAGAGGGGGAGATTTTTTGCCTGTTCCGTTCAGGAGTTAAGCATAACAACGGAATAATTCTCCCCCTCTCCTGTTAAGGAGAGGGGGGCGGGGGGTGAGGTTTCCGATAATGTCTAGTTAATCCGTTGCATCGTCATTCCGTCGAGGATTTCCGGAATGACGACCTAACGGGTTATGGTCTACGACGTGGCACACAATCGGCATTTCTCCGAGGCGAACACCTCATCCCATGGCGATCGCCATCCCTGCGATGCGACTCAGATCTCGGTTTCGAATAGGAATCGTCGCGCATAGAACGAGGCAGATCCACGTCGCGCGGTTGGCGGTGTTCGTATCTTCTCTGCCTTGAATAGGGATCGTCGTAATCCCTGAAACGAGGCATGTCTATATCCTGTTGTCGCCAACGTTCTTGTCTTTTCCTGCGTGGATAGGAATCTTCATAGCTGTTGGAGCGAGATGATTCTGAGACTCTCTGTTGAGAGGAGTCGTAGGTATTCTGTCGTCGTGAGTAGGGTACTGGATATGGTACAGGATAGGTATTGGAACGGAAGATATCCACGCCCGGACGTCGCAGGGGAGCGTAGTTATTCTGAATTGTTTCCTCTGAAGTTATGCTGAGAGGAGGATTATAGGTTGGGGGAGGATTATGGGTTGGACTCGATATTATTTCCAGATCGGAGGCAGGATCGGTCCCAATGGGCGCTGGGGGTAGTGGTTCTTCCATCCTTTTACTGGCGGTCGTTTCAAATAATGACAATTGTATCTGTTGGCGACCTGTCCCTTCATTCACAAAAAGATCTTCGTCTCTCTCCCGATAGCCGGCCAATTCCACATGGATCTGTACCTTTCCAATCTTGTGGACCACGGTGAGCGGGGTCTGTCCCGCTTTGCGTCCGTCTATCCATACCGTTGCCCCGGTGGGCTCGGTTATCACCTCTAATTGTCTTAGCGTAAGATTGGCATCATCGGCCGCGACACCACTATCCATACTAGCTATAGATGTTTTTTCCGTGCTGACGCCCCTTGATGCAAAATAGAAATCGTTTCCAATTAGTGCTGAAGATTCCCAAGGCACCTGTTTGTTCTGAGTTTCCTTCATGACGGCCTCGCGCACGCGCTTGAACATCATCTCCGCAGGTAAACCCGGTTCACGCATTGCAGTCAAAAGGTGCTTGGTATAGGTGCCATTATGACCAGTACCATCTCCCGCCACTTTCCCGGGGGCCGTAGAATAGGCCACGAGGCTACCCGCCGGCGCTTCTACTCCAGCGAGACCAGCACCGGCAGTAGAACGAAAGGATCGGGCATAAGGATTATCACGGCAGGCATCCAAGATGACCAGATTTATTTTGCTCCCGGCATGTTCCATTTTATCCAAGACGAAACCTGCATCTAATGCCTTATAACGTATCTCATCCTCCGCCTCAATATGCGCTCCAACGGGAATGAGATAATTACGTCCCTCGATCTGTACGCCGTGGCCCGAGAAATAGAATAATCCTACCGTTGCGCCGCGTAAATCATCGGCAAATCCCCGTACCGCCTCCTCCATTTTTGGCTGTCCAACGTTAATTTGTTCCCTTACTCGAAAGCCCAATTCACGTAACGTGGCCGCAATATCGGTAGCGTCGTTAGCGGCATTATGTAATGGTCCGGAGGTATAAGCGGCATTACCAATGACCAATGCTACCCGTTTCTCTCCGACTATATCCCCAGTGGCTGCCGAGGCGGTTGATATCAACAATTCTGCCGTGCTCAATAGTCCCACTAGTAACCCTATGCCCAGGACCCGCACCAGCCACCGCCCTGCTACTGTCGCCGTTGTCATTGCCACCTCCGAATCATGCTTGATGATTGAATTCTCTACCTATCCAACCCAAATTACCACCCGATGCATCTTTCTCCCTCTTCCTTCGGGATAGAGGTTTTCTCATTTCCTCAGCAGGAGCATAGAAACGATGCGTAATGAAGAGGTGTCACGGCTTAGAGTGATGGCCTTATAAATTATTAGGTAATCATTCCGATAGGGATTGCCAAAATGACAGAGAGATGACAACTCGGGGTATCTATATCCAATCATATACAGCGACTCTGATAACCTACCACCAAAGTCTGATGAAGGGTTTGGTTGGAGAACATATTGCCTCTGAATATTTTTTGTGTAAGATGTAGAAATTACTATATGATTGAGAGGTTAATCATGTAGTCGTGTTGCTGCGCATCACGCCTCCCTGGCCCAAATGAACGATTCACGCTGATTAACGTTCCAGAGAGTCGTCATAGTTTCCTCTACCCCATCACTAAACGAGCAAGTTACCCAATGTCCTACGAAATGAAACCTCTCGCCTGCGACCCTAAGAAACTCGCTGGACTTTCCGAGCTATTGATCCTCAGCCACTACGAGAATAACTATGGTGGTGCAGTAAAGCGTCTCGGTGCTATTACAGAACAACTACGCAATCTCAATTTACTAAACACACCAGTTTTTGTGTTGAATGGGCTCAAGCGCGAGGAATTGATTGCTACAAATTCAATGATCTTGCATGAAGTTTATTTCGAGAGTATGGGGGGCATTGGAGGAATGCCGGACGGAATTCTGGCCGAGGCGTTAGAACGCGATTTTGGTAGTATCGAGCGTTGGCGCTATGAATTCGTGGCCATGGGAAAAGCCCTGGGTGGGGGATCCGGTTGGGTATTATTGACCTGGAGTCCACGCGATCGGCGACTTGTAAATCAATGGGCCGCTGACCACGCCCATGCTTTAGCCGGTGCCACACCCATTTTGGCCCTCGATATGTACGAGCATTCCTATCACATGGATTATGGTGCCAAGGCGGCTGCCTACGTGGAGGCTTTTATGGCCAATATTCATTGGGACAACGTTACCGCAAAACTTGCCGCAATTCGATAACACGCTACGCGAGAAAAGAATATGGACCGCAGTATTACCCCTGAACGACTCACCTCTGAATTGACCGGCAAATATCTCTTGGATGTACGTCGCCCTAGCGATCTTGCTACCTCCACGGAACAGTTGCCCAATGCTATCTGGCACGATCCGCGTGACATTGAAAATTGGAGTAAGACCCTGACCACAGGCCAGGACATTGTCCTCTATTGCGTGCGTGGTGGTTCTGTCAGTAATTCCGTGATCGATGCCCTACACGCCAAAGGTTTCAAGGCCCGCTATATCGAAGGTGGTATAGAAGGCTGGAAGGCTGCTGGCGGTGCCATTGTGCTTAAATGAGGAAAAGTGCATGAAATGGGTCACTCGTGAACGGCCGAAGATTGATCGAATTGCTTGTCCCTGGCTAATCGTTAATTTTATTGACCCCAATGCCGAATTCCTCTATGTGCCGGTCGGACTGGTAGCAAAGGTAGCGGCAGAGGTTGGAGCGATTCCCTACGATGTTAAGGGTACGGAACTTGGACATCATGGTGAGGAGTGTTCGTTCGATGCCTTTATCCATAAGTATGACCTCCATGACTCGGCCTTGGACAAACTCGCGTTGATTGTACGCGCAGCGGATACCGGTCATACTAATCTCGCCCCAGAGGCAGCCGGACTCCTCGCTTTGTCGGCGGGGTTGTCACTCAATTTTACCGACGACCACGAGATGCTCAAACACGGGATGGTGGTTTATGACGCTCTCTATGCCTGGTGTGCCGATACGCCGCTCAAAAAAGTGGGTCGTCTATTGCAACGGGTCATCAGTTAATTCAAGTTGCTACCTAGCTTGCCTTTCTCCCCTCTCTCGGAAAGAGAGGGGCTTTTTCGTTCTTCATCGCATAGGTGGTAACTTGAGTTAAGTTAACCAAAATTGCTATCTAGTGCCTGGCTGAAAACATCGGTTTTACGCTCTGCAACCCGGAGGGTTGCCAGCCATTAACCGGGGTTGAGCGAAGCGCCCCCCGATCGTGGTGAGAATTTCTCTTCGACCCCGGAAATACCGTCTTGCCTGTCAAGGAGGCGAAGAGAATCTCGCAAACGAACGTACGAATAAAGGTGGAATGACTCGCTTAAGTGAGTTATTTCAACTTTATTCGCACTCCTTCACTCTTTGCCCACACTGCATTGCGATAGTTTGATGCTGAACTCGTAGGCTATCAAAATTACAAAATTTTATTTTTTAGAATGATCTGCACGATAAGTTTCCACAACCTCAAAGATACTGCTGTAGCAACGGCAAAACAAAGGATTTGAATGTAGCTTTACCACACTACTCTCGATTGTATTTGAGGGCAACGCATCCATTAAATCCATTGTGCCGTCTGCTCATTGCGGCAATAGATCGTAGCGAGATTTACGGAAATTTTGGAGTTGAAAAATAATTGCCTGCAGCATCGGATAGTCTCCTCTTCAATTTCTGGCGTAGAAACAAATAACCAACTGATTATTGGTCATTTTTCAACACAGCTTTCTTTGGTTGTCCAAAGCCCAAGGATTGAGAACCACTAGCCAGTGGCGATCCTAAAGTGCAAGTAGCCCAATTGCACCCTTCCAACAGGAGGAGGTAGGGGGAGGACATTCAAAATTTAGAACACAACTAATAAATCAGCGGATTGATCCAATATTCCAGAGTTGCTTTTCCCCTCCCACCCCCTCCCATTAGAGGGGGAACGATTACGGTAAATGTCTATCCATTTCTTTGGGGAAACGCTATAATTTCTCTTTCTTCAGATACGGATATTATCCGTCGCCCAAGCGCTTTTGGATTAGAGGGACATGAGTTAAAACACGGTCCACGGCCTGGACAAAATCATCTAAATCAGCGGGTATCAAAGGTTCTCGTACCAACGGACAGAGTAATAACTCGTGTTCGTACATTCGCTCGGCCACTGGGCATAAGCCGGGTGTATAGTTCACCGTCGGAACAGAATCAAAAGGGAAGTGACCATGGGCAAAGGCTCGCCGTTCTTGGTAGAGACGATTTAGATAGAGGGGACGCACATAACCTGCAACCAAGGCCGTCGCCTCGAAATCTCGAGGCACGGGTAGCTCAGCGTTTACTGCTCGTACAAACAATGCCCGAGACAGACCAACGACAGCGGATTCGTAACGAATCGGATATACATACCAGGCATGAGTACAGTCCGCAGCTACAACCGGGGGGGTAATACCTATTCGGCCCGCCAATTGCGCGGTAACATGGCTAGCGATCCGTTGACGATGGGCCAATAAACCATCGAGACGCTTCAATTGGGCAATACCAATAGCTGCCTGTAATTCGGTGAGACGATAATTACCACCGAAGGAACAACTCTCCCCTCCTCTATTCATCGTCCCAATAGCATCAGTGGTGCCGGGGTCGGTTTGAGGCCAACCATCTGGAAGATTCTCGCCATGATTACGAATCAACTGAAGGCGACGGGCCACAGTATCGTCGTGGGTCACTAGCATCCCGCCCTCGCCGGTGTGGATGTGTTTGTGATAATTCAAGCTAAAGCCACCGCAAGTACCAATAGCCCCCACCGGTTGACCATGGTAAAACACACCTGGGGCCTGAGCAGCATCTTCGACCACGGCAATGCCCCGGGGTTTCGCCAGGGCCAACAGACCGTCCATATCCGCAGGATGCCCAAAGAGGTGAACGGCCACGATGGCGCGGGTACGCGGTGAGATCCGAGTAGCCACCGAAGCCGGCTCCAAACAAAAAGTCACGGGGTCGATATCAGCAAAGACCGGCACCGCCCCCCAGAATAAGGCACAGGTGGCCGAGGCGGACATCGTAAACGGGGAGCAAATCACCTCGTCCCCTGGTCCAACTCCTACCGCACCTAACGCTGCAATCAGACCCGAGGTCAGAGAATTAACGCTAACGGCGTGGCGGAAACCATATTGCTCAGCCCAAGCGTTCTCAAAGGCACGAACTTGCACCCCCCCCAGAAAGCCTTCGCCATGGGCGCCAATAAAACCCGATAGACAATCAGAATCCATCACCGCAAGAACTGCTGCTCGTTCTTCTGAACCCATGGTGCGCCGCTGAGGAAAAGGTACGTGGCGTATCGGTGTACCACCTAGAATGGCTGGGAGTGTGGTCATAATCAATCTCACTAAGAGGTATCAGGTTTATGTGCGGCAATTTCACGAAAAGAGTTCTCTCATTTCTGGAGACCCCCAGAACCAAGGAGGAGTTGAACGCGGAATTAGGCAAAGGGCGCTGGGGTCCGGTTGTACATCGTCTTACTCTGGCACTATGCGTTCGCAGCTATATCATGGAGAACAACGATGCAAAGTTCAAAGATACGTCCGTAACGGTCTACGTAGTAACCGGGGAACCCTACAGAGCTATTGCACAGAATCGAGGCGCCAAACGAGTCTCTTCGGTATCGCTATCACCAGAGCTTTTTGCCAAGGCGGCACGTATTGGCCATGGCAATACCTCCGCAGGTATTCAGCGTGCGCTCGCTGCCTGGAATGAAGAAACCAAGTCATTGTTCATGTATCCAGAAAGTCATAGCGTCATTCCAACAAAGTGTGCAGAAATTCAGGACCCGTAAACATAATTCACCAATCTGCCCTTGCATAATCGATAATCCAGATTGTGGCCTTGGTCATCGCTTCGTCAAATTTCCCTTTTTCCCCAACGGAGTAAAATAGCCCGTGTAGGATGCGGTGAGGAACGAACCGCATTATTTGCCTCATTCACCTTCTATTTCGCATCGTTGGGATACAAAAAGAAATCTGACGCAACGATAACTAAGATCAGTAATGTAATACACAGGGTATGCTGGTTTAGAGAATTTTGATGTTAGTCCATGCTACAATGGCGGCCTTTGCTCCTGCCACAGGCAGGATGTGGTGGGATCGTGGCCCGCACCAATGCGGGAAGGTGGCTTCAGGTGATAACAAAACTTCGTATGATCAATGGATTGGTACTGGCATCGCTGTTACTTGGGGCGTGTGCCTCGTCGGGTGTCGCGCCTGACGCCGGCGGTTCAGCAGCTGCTGCGTCCAGCGGTGAAGAAACACCAGCAATATCGCCGGCGGCCCAACAGCGCAATCGTCTGACCAACGAGGCGATCTACGACGTACTAGTGGGCGAAATCGCTGGTCAGCGCGGTCAACTACCTCTTTCGGTTAGTCATTACCTCCACGCCGCACGTCTAACTCGCGATCCCCATGTTGCCGAACGCGCCACTCGAATGACGCTGTTTGTGGGTGATATCAAGACCGGACTAGAGGCTGCACGCCTGTGGGTGGAGCTGCAACCAGACAGCAACGAAGCCCATCAAATCCTCTCGGTCTTGCTCCTGCGTAATGGTGAGATGGCTGCTGCCCAGGCGGAGTTGGAAACGCTGTTGGTCATGCTTCGTCCTCGCGGGGCGGAGGAGGCCTACGGGTTGGTGGCAGTGTTGTTGGCTCGGGAGAAAAACCGGGATGCGGCCTTGTCGATCATGAGCCAACTGGTGGACCGCGCTGACCGCTACCGGCCTGAGGCCCTGTTTGCATTGGGTCACCTGAATCTGCAAGCCGATCGCCCAACGCTCGCTCTCGACGCCCTGGATAAGGCCCTACGCACCCGTCCCGGTTGGAACAATGCCATTATCCTGCGCGCCCGGGTGTTACAAGTTCAGGGCAAGGGCGAGGCCGCGTTGAATTACCTGGCTGGTACTGTGAAAGCCCAGCCTCGCGATACCTCTCTGCGACTTGCCTACGGCCGGGCACTGATTGACGTCAAACAGTTTGACCAAGCGCGGGCGCAATTTATCGTTTTAGCGCAACAGGATCCCAGCAATAGCGATGTCCTCTTTGCCCTTGGAATACTCTACTTGCAGGCCAATCAGGACAGCCAAGCCAAGCAGCAATTCCTACGCCTCGTAAAACTCGGTCAACGGGTCCGAGAATCTAGCTTCTATCTCGGTCAGATTGCCGAGGTCCAAAATCAACCCGAAGAGGCGTTGACCTGGTATCGGGCAGTCAAGGAAGGTGAGAATGCCCTAGATGCCCAGATTCGTATCGCTGCCCTCCTGGCCCGTCACGGGAACCTTGCCGCAGCCCGCGAGCATCTCCAGTCTCTGGAACCCAAAGATACTGCTCAAGCGGTGCGTTTGGTCCTGGTGGAGAGTGAGCTGTTGCGTGAGGGCGGACGATTGGAGGAGGCCATGGATATCCTCTCGCGGGCCATTGAGGAGTTACCGGGTAATGCTGATCTGCTCTATGCACGAGCGATGACAGCAGAACGTCTCAACAAGCTCTCGATCTTGGAGCAGGATCTAATCACCATTCTTACCGCTGACCCCGATCACATCCAAGCCCTCAATGCCTTGGGCTATACCCTGGCAGATCGTACCGATCGTTTCCAAGATGCGTTGGGTTACATTCAACGTGCATTGGCACTACGTCCCAACGATTTTTACATCTTGGATAGCATGGGTTGGCTCCAATATCGTCTGGGCCATCATGCGGAGGCAGTGCGCTATCTCCAACAAGCCCTGGCCATAAAGACCGATTCCGAGGTAGCAGCTCACCTTGGAGAGGTGTTGTGGGTCATGGGAAATCATCGAGATGCACGCAAGGTGTGGCTCCAGGCCCTCAAGAATGACCCAGCTGCGAAGGTGGTGCGCGAGGCAATGGATCGTTTTAACGAACGTTGAGGTCTAAAGTGGCAGCGTTTTTTCCATTGCGCAGTATCGCGTCGAGTCTTCTGGTTCTGGCTCTGCTTACCGGTTGTACCACCACCTCTGAAAGCCTGGGACCCGAATCCGAAGCAGCGTGGCGGGTCCGTCAACCAGCCTTGGAGAGTTTTCAAAACTGGGAGTTCATCGGGCGGGTTGCGGTCCAGCGGGAAGAGGAGGGTTGGTTTGCGAGCTTGCATTGGAAGCAGCGAGGAACCGCCTACCGCCTCCAGGTAAGCGGACCAGCAGGCCAGGGCGCAGCACGTTTGAATGGCGATGATGTTGGGGTGTCACTCATACGAGGCGACGGAACTGTTTACCTTGCCTCACGCCCCGAGGAATTGTTGGCTACTCACCTTGGCTGGCAGGTTCCAGTGACGGGATTGCGCTATTGGATTCGCGGTGTGCCAACACCCACGGAGTGGGAATCTCGGGCATTGGATGCCGCAGGTCACCTAGTCCGGCTGCGTCAGGATGGTTGGGATATCCACTTCGATCGTTACAGCGCTGTAGATACGTTAGAACTACCTGGACGTTTAGTGTTGGAACGTCCGCCCCTAACGGTGCGTATTATCATGGAGCGCTGGAGCCTAAACGCCTCCGATTGATAAAAACAACGAACAGAAAACAAAAAAGCAAGAACGAAACCATTAAAAATATTTTTAGTGGTTTCGTTCTTGCTTTGTGATGGCTAATTCTTTATCCTGCCTTCGCCTTTTTGAGGTTGTTGTCGTGTCTGATCTCTGGCCTGCCCCTGCCAAACTCAACCTCATGCTGCGGATCACTGGACGCCGTTCGGATGGTTATCACACTCTCCAAACCGTTTTTCAATTCCTGGATTATGGCGATACTTTACGTCTGCAAGTACGAGAAGATGGTGCCATAAATCGGCTCACCGATTTACCAGGGGTGATGTCAGAACACGACCTTACCGTGCGTGCTGCGCGCTTGCTTCAGCGAGAAAGCGGGAGTGCGTTGGGAGTGGACATCACGTTGGATAAGGTACTACCGCTGGGAGGTGGGCTGGGTGGCGGCAGTTCCGACGCAGCGACGGTGCTGGTGGCGCTCAACCAATTGTGGGGATTGAACCTATCCGAGGACGCCCTGGCCAGTCTTGGGTTACGTCTGGGGGCTGACGTGCCGGTCTTTGTACGGGGTCGAGCCGCTTGGGGGGAGGGAGTTGGTGAGGTGCTCACCCCAGTAAACCTACCAGAACCGTGGTATCTGGTGGTGAATCCGGGTTGTCAGGTGGCCACTCGTAAAATCTTTGGTGATCCAGAATTGACACGGGATTCCTTGCCGATCACAATGCGCGACTTTCTTGCAGGCGATGACCGTAACGACTGTGAGCGAGTGGTACGTCGTCACTCTCCGGCGGTGGCCGAGACCCTAGACTGGTTGGGTGAAGAGGCCCGTTTGACTGGAACTGGTGCCTGTGTCTACGTGCCTTTTGTAGATTTTGCGGCGGCTAACGCCGTGTTGATGCGTCTCCCATCGCGGTGGCGTGGTTTTGTAGCACAAGGTTGTAACTGTTCGCCTTTGAACGGGCGACGCGCAGTGTAAACGCCGAATCTCTTCTGGGGTGTAGCCAAGCGGCAAGGCACGGGATTTTGATTCCCGCATTCCTAGGTTCGAATCCTAGCACCCCAGCCAATCTTTATTCACCGTCATTCTCCCCCCCCGATATGAACGTTATTTCGCAGTTTCCTGGTAGCACGATGAATCATGGTGCGGCCGAGAGCAAAATGATGGTTTTCTCGGGGAACGCCAATCCTAATCTGGCTCACGACCTCGTTGGCCATCTCAGCATCCCGTTGGGCAAGGCCACCGTGGGGCGTTTCAGCGATGGCGAGGTTATGGTTGAGATCTTGGAAAACGTGCGCGGCAAGGATGTCTTCATCGTTCAACCCACCAGCGCCCCTGCCAACGACAACCTAATGGAATTGCTGGTGATGGCTGATGCAATGTTCCGTGCCTCAGCGAGTCGCATTACGGTGGTGATGCCGTACTTTGGTTATTGCCGGCAGGATCGGCGGGTACGCTCAGCGCGGGTCCCCATCACGGCTAAAGTGGTGGCCAATATGATCGCGAGTGTGGGGGTTGACCGAGTATTAACGGTGGACCTTCATTCTGATCAGGTTCAGGGTTTCTTCGAGCTGCCGGTAGACAATGTCTACGCCTCACCGCTTATGTTGGGTGATGTCTGGCGTCATCGTTATCCGAATCTAATCGTAGTCTCCCCTGACGTGGGCGGAGTGGTACGCGCCCGAGCACTGGCCAAACGTCTGGATGATGCCGACCTTGCCATCATCGACAAACGACGTCCGCGTGCCAATGAATCCGAAGTAATGCACATCATCGGCGATGTTGAGGAACGTTCTTGTGTTATCGTCGACGATTTGGTGGATACCGCCGGTACCCTATGTAAAGCAGCTCAGGCCCTCAAGAAAAAGGGGGCTACCAAGGTGGTGGCCTACTGCACTCATGCGGTGTTGTCCGGTCCGGCGGTGACCAATATCGAAAATTCCGAGCTCGATGAATTAGTAGTCACTGACACTATCCCACTTCGAGCTAATGCCAGACGCTGCAAACGTATTCGCGTTCTGTCGATTGCCGAGATTCTAGCCGAGGCCATGCGTCGGGTAAGTATCGAAGAGTCGGTTAGTTCTTTGTTTATGGACTGACGGCAACGGGCGACGGATCTTATTTCTACTTGACTGATTTTTGACTTAATGGAGATACCATACCATGAGTATCCTTGAATTTGAACTCAATGCCGAACCACGTGGCCAGCTCGGAAAAGGTGAGAATCGCCGCTTGCGACGCGCGGGAAAGGTTCCGGCCATTGTCTATGGTGGAGGTAGCGGGCCTACGCCCATTACCCTTAACCACCATGAAGTCTTGCGCCGTCTTGAACATGAGGCATTTTATTCTCATGTGTTGAATATCCGAATTGGTGGCCAAACAGAACGCGCCATCCTTAAGGATATCCATCGTCATCCGGCCAAACCGGTGGTAATGCACATGGATCTGCAACGGATCGATCCTACCCACAAGATTCATATGCGAGTTCCGTTGCACTTTGTGAATGAAGCGATTGCCCCAGGCGTCAAGGTGGGTGGTGGACGAGTTTCTCACCTGCTCACCAACATTGAGGTGGAATGTCTGGCCGACAATCTACCTGAATATCTCGAGGTGGACCTTGTGGCACTAGAGATGGGTCAGACCATCCATGTCTCCAATCTGAAACTGCCGGAGGGGGTTGCAGTTCGAGGATTAACCCATGGTGGCAAGGACGATCTGCCGGTAGTGACAATCGAGGCCCCGCGTACCGGTGAGACCGAAGGCGCGGCCGGGGCGGCTGCTCCTGCTGCAAAATCTTAATCACGCTGACGAAGCATACCTGTGGCGGTACGTCTCATTGCGGGCCTGGGCAATCCTGGTCCACGTTACGAGAATACCCGCCACAATGCGGGATTCTGGGTGGTGGACGCTTTGGCCCAAGCGGCGGGCATCCACTTTCGTCCCGAATCCCGTTTCCTAGGTGAGGCGTGCCGTATTGCTGGGGCTGAAGGCAACGAGTATTGGTTGCTCAAGCCGACCACCTTTATGAACCATAGTGGTCAATCGGTAGCGGCCCTGGCCCGGTTCTATAAGATATCGGTAACCGATATCTTGGTTGTCCATGATGACCTTGACCTCCCTTCCGGTGTTGCCCGCCTCAAACAAGGAGGTGGCCATGGCGGTCACAATGGTTTGAGCGACATCATTTCCCACCTTGGCGCCAATTTCCTGCGTCTGCGTTTGGGTATCGGTCACCCCGGAGATGCCCAGCGGGTGATTGACTACGTCTTAGATCGACCCTCGCGGGCGGACGAAGAGGCGATCCGCAAGGCCATGGACAATGCCCTACGGGTCCTGCCCTGGGTAGGTGCAGGTGAACTTCAAAAAGCCATGAATCACCTTCACAGTCAGCGCGCTTCTTCACTACCTGTTCAAAAGACCATTTAGTTTATTTTTAAGGGAAGAAGGCTAAAAGTAAGTTCTTTTAGCCCTTTGGTGATCGGAAAAAATTAGCAATTCTCCAAGAAAAGAAGATAGCTCATGGGATTTAATTGCGGAATCGTCGGTTTGCCCAATGTTGGTAAATCCACTTTATTCAACGCCCTCACCCGTGCCGGTATTGCCGCCGAGAATTATCCATTTTGCACTATTGATCCCAATGTGGGGATAGTTCCGGTACCTGATCCGCGCCTCGATCGGATTTCCGCGATTATTCGACCGCGCCAGATTATTCCCACGAGTGTTGAATTTGTAGATATTGCCGGATTAGTAGCGGGCGCATCCCAAGGAGAGGGGTTAGGCAATCAGTTCCTTGCTCACATCCGCGAGACCGATGCCATTGCCCAGGTGGTGCGCTGTTTTGAGGATGATAATGTCGTGCATGTTGCGGGTCGAGTAGATCCCCGCTCCGACATTGAGATTATCCACACCGAGTTGGCCCTGGCCGACCTTGACACCGTGGAACGGGCGGTACAACGCACCGCTAAAGCCGTTAAGACGGCGGGTGACAAGGAGGCGCGCGCGCGTATGGAGGTTCTGGAGCAGGTTCGAGTGGCGCTGGGAGAGGGGCGTCCGGTACGGGCATTGGGACTTTCTCCGCAGGCGCGTGCCCACCTCCGTGATTTGCACCTACTCACCGCCAAGCCCACTTTGTACATCGCGAATGTTGCAGAAGGCGCCTTTACTGCCAATCCTTTGGTAGCAATGGTGCGTGAAATGGCCGCAGCGGAAGGCGCTGAAGTAATCCCGGTGTGTGCCTCTATCGAAGCGGAGATCTCGGAATTGGCGGAGGCCGACCGTGCCGAATTTCTAGCGGATCTGGGATTAGATGAGCCAGGCCTGAATAAAGTGATTCGTACCGGTTATCGCTTGTTGGGTCTACAGACCTTTTTCACTGCAGGTCCCAAAGAGGTACGTGCTTGGACACTACGTGCCGGCGCGACGGCTCCAGAGGCCGCCGGAGTTATTCATACCGATTTCGAAAAGGGTTTCATTCGCGCCGAAGTCATTGCCTACGACGATTTTGTTACCTACAACGGTGAACATGGCGCTAAAGAGGTGGGTAAGTGGCGCCTAGAAGGGAAAGAATACATAGTCCGCGATGGTGACGTAATGCATTTCCGATTTAATGTCTAACTACACAGTGTCGTCTCAGTGCGCGTAGGATGCGGTAGAAAACGAACCGCATCATTCTCGTCATTTCCCAGCCTCGATAATTGTCTCAGGGGTACACGCCCAATCTAGGCAATACATACCGCATCGAATATAGACGTGAACTTGAAAATTGGATGAAGCGAATGATGCGGTTCGTTCCTCACCGCATCCTACGTGGGCTTGTGCAGCACTACCATAAACATGACTCTGAGAACGAGGAATAGCTATGTATCAGGAACTTTTAAGTGATTTTGTGAATTCTCAAAATCTGGGCGGTAAAGCATGGGAACATGCTTTTATCGTGGATCTTTTAAATAAGAATCCAATTCAAGATTGCTCCATTCATTGCTTCCATTATCAACAAATGCTGGAATGCTTCTTGAAATATATTTTAGAAACAAAAACCGAGCTTAATCTTTATTCTAAAACGCATGATTTAAATAGATTGCTAGAACAAGTTATTGGTTCAACTTCGTTCAAAACAGACAAATCAAAATATCGTGGTGATTTAAATGGTATTACCGTATGCGCCTCTGAATACCGATATAATTTTGATATAAATTGCAAAGCGTATTTTGAAATGGTAAGTGTATGCGATGAATTATTAAAGGAATTAGTTACTTTTGGGAAATCGTAATACTAATTAACCCAAGTTGTCACCTAGCACGCTTTTCTCCCCTCTCCCACCAGGAGAGGGGCTTTTTCGTTTCTCACCGCGTAGGTAGTGTCTGGCCGAAAACCTTACATCATTCCCACGCTCCGCGTGGGAATGGCATCCCGCGACGCTCCTGCGTCGCGTATTGGTGGGGATCACGAACAAGCAGGAAGTCATAGCGGTATATGACCGTAATGGAATCACCACAATGGATATGCCGTGTTTCGAGACACGCGACGCGGGAGCGTCGCGGGATGCATTCCCACGCGGAGCGTGGGAACGATGAACGTGAACTTGAAAATTGGATGAAGCGAATGATGCGGTTCGTTCCTCACCGCATCCTACGTGGGCTTGTGCAGCACTACCATAAACATGACTCTGAGAACGAGGAATAGCTATACATCGTTCCCACGCTCCGCGTGGGAATGCATCCTGCGACGCTCCTGCGTCGCGTGTCTCGAAACACGGCACATCCATTGTGGTGATTCCGTTCCATACGGTCATATGCAACAATGACCTCCGGCTTGTCCGTGATCCCCACCAATACGCGACGCAGGAGCGTCGCGGGATGCGTTCCCACGCGGAGCGTGGGAACGATGTAACCGAATTGGTAACTGTTTGTTAGAAAGCAGAATTCCTTAATTTAATGGCCGTGAGCCCCGTAGAATGGGCACGTCTTTTCGTCCCACGAATGACCTCCGGCTTGTCCGTGATCCCCACCAATACGCGACGCAGGAGCGTCGCGGGATGCGTTCCCACGCGGAGCGTGGGAACGATGTAACCGAATTGGTAACTGTTTGTTAGAAAGCAGAATTCCTTAATTTAATGGCCGTGAGCCCCGTAGAGTGGGCACGTCTTTTCGTCCCACGTGAGAAAACCTATTCTGCGTGGGAAAGCGATGAAGCCTTTTGTTTACCCACTATTGGTCTATCGTGGCTATCTGAGTGTGCCAACCCGTCGATGTTGTTTACATCGTTCCCACGCTCCGCGTGGGAATGCATCCTGCGACGCTCCTGCGTCGCGTATTGGTGGGGATCACGGACAAGCAGGAAGTCATAGCGGTGTATGACCGTAATGGAATCACCACAATGGATATGCTGTGTTTCGAGACACGCGTCGCGGGATGCATTCCCACGCGGAGCGTGGGAACGATGAAATGATGCGGTTTGTTCCTCATCAGCATCCTACGCGGGCTACACGTGATCTACCGCACCCAAACCGTCGCAGAAACTCCCCAATCCGCACTGTATGGAACTCGCCCTGCAAAACCTAGGTTATCACAGTGGTTAAGCGTAAAAGCGTGGTCTGCAGCTCCAGTGTAATTTCGGTAGCCAGTGTAACAAGCGTGATCAATCACACCCGTGCGAGTAACACAATTGACGGTCATGGCTGCATCTTCACACACTGGAATATTATCCAGATTTCCGGCAGCACCATTAACTGAAAAATCCCAGACATTTGTTCCCGGCTGAAAGAAAAACGTGGCGTAGTCTCCTGATGGAATAACTCGAACCGTCTGGTAACTAAGTGCATTTATTGTTGCGTCAGCCAACTTTCCTTCTTGTCCTGATGCAGGTTGAGCATCTGTTAGTAGAGTAGCAATGTTCTGTTCTTCTGTTGGTAATGTTAAATCAAATAATTTTGCTATAAGTGCCCACCCGCCACCATCATTATCCATGTCACAATAAACCTGAAATGGAGTTATCGATCCGTTAGCACCATCAGGGTCAATTGTGTAAATGCCAGTTTGTGCGTTAGGTAAAGCATTCTTGATAGCAAGACATGATGTTTGGCAGGACGTAACGGTGAGGTCTCCTTTTACCTGAGTAGCAGATCTCCAATTATTATCACCTGCTTGATTGGCCGCAATAGTACAGGTACCAGCACTGATGCCTGATACAACATCTCCATCCAGGGTACAAACAGGAGAAGTTGTGGTACTCAAGCTAACCGGCAATCCCGAAGTTGCCGTAGCACTGACTGTTGTAGTTCCACCCACTGTTAAAGTATCTGGGGTAAAATTAATGGCATTAATGATCTGGGTACCTTTAACAATGGTTGCTATTTTAGTTACCGGTGACGCTGGTTTGTACTTGGTATTACCACCTTGAGTGGCCACCACAGTACAAACACCAACGGTAGTATTCGTTAAAGTGGTACCATTCACTGTACAATTATTCAGCGTGACCGAGTTGAAGGTCACAGGCAATCCAGAACTAGCCGTGGTGCTAACTATATTTGGCCGACCAATCGCTAACGCTGAAGGGGTGAAATTAATAGTGCTGATAGCTTGAGAAAGCTTGCTGACCACAATGGTCTTTTGCTTTGATGTGGCACTATGAGTAGCATCACCCGCCTGATTGGCAACGATAATACAAGTTCCGCCGGTTATTCCTGTTACGGTATCATTATCGGGTCCGCCGACCGTACAAATTGACGGTGTTTGGGAACTAAATGTTACCGGCAAACCAGAAATTGCATTGGCGACAACTATTGTCGTCCCATTAACTGCCAGATTAGTTAGTTCGAAGGTAATTGCGCCAATAGTTTGGCTAACTTTCTTTACGGTAATTCGTATATTTTGTGGAGTGGCGGCGTTATAATTAGCATTTCCTGATTGGCTGGCAACTACGATGCAGTTTCCAGGAGCGGCGGCAACTACTACGCTACCGTTACCTCCAACTGTAGTGCAAATAGAACTTGTGCTCGAAACAAATCTTACCGGTAAATCCGATGTTGCGCCGGCCCCCACTGTGGCAGCAGCACCAACGACTAAAGTGGTTGGATTGGTTGTGCTGAGAGTAATAGTCTGGTTACGTTTAGTAGCAAGGATTGTTGATGGATTAGAACCAGGAACAGCACCAATCGCTACGGTAATCAAACTAAAGTAAAGGAACAAGGAACAAGGAACAACCTTATTGGTTTCATGATATGGCCTTTTGAATAGGCAGAGGGAGCAAGCAGGATGAATCCTAAGGACAAGATAAATTATACTTTTTTCTTCCGATGGAATCCAATGTGATTTATTCACGATATCTCTACGGTCGGAAGAAAACCTGTGGAAGTTATCGGATTGTTGACGTGTCTCCTCGACTATCCCCCTGGTGGTTGACTGTCAGTGTGTCAGACAGTGGTATTGGGTAATCGGGTGGCTCTTGTGGTAGGGGGCTTTGTACTACTAACCTGCGCGTTGGTTAGGGGACAAGCAAGTAAAAATAATCTATTATT